>JAHRAP010000063.1 GCA_020027255.1 Nitrosopumilaceae archaeon
AACATGCATGAAATCAAAAAATCTATACAAGAAGCCTATAATAATATTAATTAATATAAAAAATTAGTTTGAGAAAACGCTTAGGCATCTTTTTATTTAAATTTTGTGTTATACTAGAGTTGCATAAATACCACCGCCTAGAGATATTTAATGTAGATATTCTGTAATAAAACATATAATGAACATCTGTCTACAATCGTGTATATTTTTAAGAATGGTGAATTGTGATTTTATTTTGATGTTTGCTTAAAATGTGGATCGCTTTACAAGAACCATATGTTAGATCGTCCTTAGCCGCATTATTCAAGACTAAGAAAACTAACCATTATGTTTTTCGTAGATTGGTATTTGTTTTTACTTTCTCTTCTTGAGTCGTGCTCGTCCTGTTTTCTGTGCAGCTATACTTCCTACTTTAGCACCTGGAGGCGCATTCCTAGAAACAGTAGAACTTTGTCCAACATGTTGATGTCTTCCACCACCGTGAGGATGAACATATGCGGCTTGTGCAACACCTCGCACAATAGGATATTTTCTACCCTTAGATCTAAATCTTCTCCATTTCATGCCTGCAGACATGAATGGTTTTTCAGTAGCGCCACCGCCAGCAATTGTTCCGATCATAGCTCGATTTTTTTGGTTAAGAGTAATGAATTTACCTGAAGGAAGTTTTATAGTGACACCATTAGGACCGTGTGAGAATATAGTAGCAGTAGTACCAGCTGATTTTACTATAGTTCCACCATCTCCGAAATGTTTCTCTATATTACAGACACTTGTACCGTCAGGTATATTTTGAATACTAATTATATTACCATAGATAATATTAGAACTAAGTCCAAATTGGATTTTAGAATTAATTCTAGTCCCGATAACGGCTGGTATATATGATATATTGTTATTTTGAAATTTAATCTTTGCGAGAGGTGCGTCTCTTCCGCGTTCGTGTAATAAGTCTATAATTTCACCCTCATTTTGAGCAGATAATGGATAAAATGGATACTTAGCTTTAGATATTTTCCTATCGCTAGCCCGAAATTGCATTCCTCCACGCCCTCGTCTACGTACTAATGGTCTTTTTCCCACACAACGAAGTTTGTTAATAATAATTTTAAGGTTATGATCAAATAGAAGAAAATTTAAACGTAAAGATATACAAATATACAGAGAGAATTTGGCTATGAATCAAAATGCACTGTCCCTGAAAGTATTAGAAGCATACACTAGAGATGTGGGAAGAGGTGTAGCTAGAATTGATTATGATTCTATGGATACGCTTAATGCTTCAACGGGAGACGTAATTGAGATTAAAGGAAAAAGAAGAACAGTCGCTAAATGTTTGCCGTTATATCCATCTGATGAAGGTAAGGGAATAATAAGAATAGACGGGCTAGGTCGCAACAATTCAGGAATTGCTATAGGAGATACAATTTCTGTGAGAAAGATAAAAGCTGCAGCTGCTGAAAAAGTTGTAGTAGCTCCATTAGAAGCTATTCCGCCAATAGATGAACGTTATTTAGCTGATGCGTTGGAGAGTGTGCCTTTAATCAAAGGAGATAATGTGATGGTACCATACTTTGGAGGTAGACTAACTTTTCAAGTTATTAGCGTGTCTCCTTTAGCCGATGCAGTTCTAATAACTCAGAAAACAGTATTTCATATAGCAGAAAAAGGAGAAACGTTGAGAGGAGTTCCACAAGTCACGTATGAAGACATTGGCGGGCTTACTGACGAAATTAAAAAAGTTAGAGAGATGATAGAACTTCCTTTGCGGCATCCAGAAATATTTGAGAAGTTGGGGATAGAAGCTCCAAAAGGTGTTTTGTTATATGGGCCACCAGGAACAGGTAAAACTCTGCTCGCGAAGGCAGTTGCGAACGAAAGTAATGCACATTTCATAAGTATATCAGGACCAGAAATAATGAGTAAGTTCTATGGAGAAAGTGAAGCTAGATTAAGAGAAATTTTCAAAGAAGCTAGAGAGAAGGCGCCGTCAATAATTTTTGTCGATGAAATAGATTCTATCGCGCCAAAACGAGAAGAAGTTACAGGAGAAGTAGAACGTAGAGTAGTTTCACAAATGCTTTCATTAATGGATGGTTTAGAAGCACGAGGCAAAGTAATAGTAATATCAGCTACCAATAGACCAAATGCAATAGATCCTGCTCTTCGAAGACCAGGAAGATTTGATCGTGAGATAGAAATTAAAGTCCCAGATAAAAAAGGCCGCAAAGACATTTTGGCAATACACACAAGAAATATGCCGTTGTCAGACGACGTGAATTTAGATAAAGTTGCGTCAATAAGCCATGGGTATGTGGGAGCTGACTTAGAATATTTATGTAAAGAAAGTGCTATGAAATGTCTACGCAGACTGCTGCCAGAGCTTAATTTAGAAGATGAAAAAATACCTTCAGAGACATTAGACAAGCTTATTGTAAATTCAGAAGATTTTCAAAAAGCTCTAGTTGAAGTGACGCCTTCAGGAATGAGAGAAGTATTCATAGAAAATCCTGACGTAAAATGGGAAGAAGTTGGTGGGTTAACTGCAGTAAAAAGAGAATTGCAGGAAGCCGTAGAATGGCCAATGAAATACCCTGCACTATATGATAAATTGGGACATAAAATGCCTCGAGGGATATTATTACACGGTCACAGTGGCACAGGCAAGACTCTCCTTGCAAAAGCAGTTGCAACACAAAGTGAAGCTAATTTTGTATCTGTACGTGGTCCAGAATTGTTGTCAAAGTGGGTAGGTGAATCAGAAAGAGGCATACGTGAAATATTCAGGAGAGCGAGGCAAGCGTCACCATGCGTCATATTTTTTGACGAGATAGATTCTATTGCCCCAATCAGAGGAGCTGGTGGAGAAACCGCAGTTGCAGAAAGAGTAGTAAGCCAATTATTAACCGAGCTTGATGGAATGGAAAATCTACGTGGAGTTGTTGTATTGGCAGCTACAAATAGAGCAGATATGATAGATCCAGCGCTATTAAGACCTGGAAGATTTGATAAGATAATACAGATTCCAATTCCAGATAAAGACAGTCGTAGAAGTATTTTAGACATCAACATAAAATCTATACCTATAGTACTAGATCCTAATAACCCAGATCATGTAGATTTAGATAAAATAGCTGAGATTACTGATGGGATGAGTGGTGCAGATGTTGCCGCCATAGCAAATACTGCAGTATCTTTAGTAATTCATGAATATTTGGATAATCATCCTGATGTTAAAGAAATAGAAAAAAGTGCATCTGATGCCAAGGTTACTATGAAACACTTTGAAGAAGCCGCAAAGAAAGTACGTGAACAAAAAGATTTGAAAATAGGACAAAAAGTAGTCGCATCATATTACAGATAGGCAAATAAAAATCAGTCCTAAAATGCAACATAATACATATGATGATGATAGTCATTATTCGGCGATAACCAGATCTAAGTCTAAGATAGGGGACCTGATTGAAATAGAATGTCACAACAAACGTAATTATGTTGGCACTTTGATGCCTAGATATCAATATACTAATTATAAGAATATAATAGTTAAACTACATAATGGATATAATGTAGGTATATCAACAGAAACAATAAAAACAATAAAGAGAGTTGGCAAACAAACTAAAATTAGCGCTCAGAATCATATTGATTATTTAGACTCAACACTTCCCAGAATTTTGCTTTTATCTACTGGCGGAACGATTGCAAGTAGTTTAGATTATATCACTGGTGCTGTATCCCCAACTTTTGATGGTAATGAAATTAAAAAATTAATCCCAGAAATTTCGAAGTTCGCCAATATAGACACGGAAGTTATTTTTCTAGAATCTTCTGAGAATATTTTACATTCACATTGGAAGATGATTGCAGAAAAGATAGCCGCAAACAGAAATCTTCAGTATGTAGGAATTATAATTTCCCACGGTACAGATACTATGCATTATACATCAGCGTATCTATCTTTTGCATTAGTAGGATTTCGAATACCAATAGTATTAGTAGGCTCACAAAGATCTTTAGACAGACCGTCTTCTGATGCAGCCACAAATTTAATTTCAGCAATTAGATTTATCATCGAATATAAATCACAAGGAGTTTTTGTAGCAATGCATGAGGATGAGAATGATAATACAGTAGCATGTCATATTGGTACAAGAGTACGAAAAAACCATACTAGCAAACGAGGTGCATTTCAAACAATTGGAGACAAACCTGCATTTCTAATACATAGCGATGGGCATATTACTAAAAACTCCAATGAGGTTTTTGAGAGAAAATTTCATGGTGCCAAAATAAATTTAGATCCACACGTAGCTCTAATAAAATATTATCCCGGATACAATCCAAAATTACTTGAATGTATTATAGATCATAATTACAAAGCTATAATTTTTGAAGGTACTGGATTAGGTCATGTTGGAAATACACTATATACGAATATCAAAAAAGCTACTAGCAAAAATATTTTTGTAGGTATGACATCTCAATGCATTAATGGCATTATACAGATGAACGTTTACGAAAGTGGTAGAAAATTGATAAAACTAGGAGTGACACCACTTAATATGACACCAGAGACCGCAGTTGTGAAAGCTATGTGGGCATTGGGGAATTCTGATAATATTCATGAAATGCAAAAACTCATGTTAAAAAATATTGCATTTGAATTTAAATAATTATTAACATGGATTGGAAAAAGATAGGATTATTGATAGGTATTGAAATACATCAACAATTATTAACATCAAAAAAATTATTTTGTAATTGCGATAATTGTGATGATTACAATGTTTATAAAAAAATTTCGCGTAAATTACGTATTTCGAAGGGTGAATTAGGGCACTACGATCAATCATCTTTATTTGAGGAAACAAAGTCTAAAACTATATCGTATTTAGCTACCAAAAATAGCTGTTTAGTTGAAGAAGATGAAGAACCGCCACATGATTTAAATCCAGATGCAAAACATGTGGCACTTATAATTGCAAATAATTTGAACTCCTACATTTTTAGTGAAACTTATGTTATGCGAAAGATGGTAATAGATGGATCAAATACTAGCGGATTCCAAAGAACTATACTCATATCTTCTGGAGGCAATATCAAAATAAACAACCAAGATATTAAAATTCAAACAATTTGTTTAGAAGAAGATTCAGCTCGAATAATAACAGGTAAAACAAAAGAATACAGTTTGGATCGTTTAGGAGTTCCTCTTCTAGAAATAGCTTTAGCTCCCATATGTGCTAGTCCGGCAGAAATTAAAAAGATTTCTTTCGATGTTGGCATGATGTTGCGCACAACAAAAAAAGTAAAAAGAGGGCTAGGCACAATTAGGCAAGATGTGAATGTGTCTATAAAAGGTGGGAGTATAGTAGAAATAAAAGGCATACAAAATTTAGATCAATTAGAAAAAGCAATAAATTATGAAATACAGAGACAGATAGGGTTATTAAAAATTGTTCAAATGTTGAGATCCAAAAATATACATGAAATATCAGATAAAGACATTCATGATATAACAAATATAGCTAAGGCATGGAAAACAAAACAGATCAAAAAAATATTAGAGTGTAGAAATGTAATTAAATTAATAAAACTTGGAAATTTCTCAGGGATTTTAGGTTATGAATATAGCTCTGGGATGAGAGTGTATGAAGAATTAATTCAAGTCACAAGGTTCTTTGGCATAAGTTGGATTTATCATTCAAACTATGTAGCAAATAATGAAATAAATGAGAAACATACTCATGAAATTAGAAATTTATTAAAAATTAGCCACGATGATGAATTTATAATAATAGGCGGAAGCGAGACAAACATAAGTATCACGACAAAGTATCTAATTAAAAGAATAAATCAGCTAAAAGAAACTATTCCTGCGGAGACAAGAATTGCTACAAAAGATGGAACGACGTTATTCATGAGGCCGAAATCTGGTTCAGATAGAATGTATCCAGAAACAGATTTACCTCCAATCATAATAACAGAAAAAGAAATAGATAATGCAGAACATAATAAATCTAATTCGTGGGAAGAGACAATAAAATCTATTCAAAAAAAGTATGAGTTAAATTACCAACTCGCTGAGCAGATGTTCGATTCAGAGTATTTTGAATTGTTTACAAATTTGTGTGCTAACAAAAAACTATCTCCAAATTTTGTTTCATCATCGTTATGTTCTACGATAACAAAATTACAAAGAGAAGGTCTAGATCCAACTAATTTGAGCTGCACAGAAATTGCTAACACATTTAATTTACTATCAGAAGACAGAATTACAAATGAATCAGTTGAAATAATTTTCCGTGGTTTAATGTCACAGAAATTAAAAACAGCTTATGATCATGTTCATAATGTATCAAAAATAAGTGATGGGCAAATAAATTCCATATTAGATGAGTTGATCAATAATAATAAAAATTTCATATATACAGAAAAACAGAGATCAATAAATAAATTGATGGGATTGGCCATGAAAGAATTACGTGGAAAAGTAAAGGGAAAGAAAATTAATCTGTTGTTACAAAAAAAAATTTTAATAGCATTACAAAATAATTAGTTAAGTTTACGTCTCCCAGTTCCTCGTCCTACAGAAATATAATGTCCTTTTGTAGATGTGGATTTAGTATTTGTAATACTACTTAATTTAATATTTCGAGTTCCACGGCCTACAGAAATATAAGCATCGTTAGCTATTTCTTTTTGTTTCTGCTGATACTCTTTATACTGTTCTCCAGCCCATGTAGATTTATCACTTTTAACATTTCTACGTGATGTCCCTCTACCGCTAACTTTTGTCACTGTACCCATATCTAGAATTTAGATAACTATTGTTTAAACTTTTTATCCAATAAATGCGGAAAGTGGGATTTGAACCCACGAACTCCTAGAGATAAGGATCTGAACCTTACACCTTTGGCCTCTTGGTTATTTCCGCAATATCTCTTAAGATAATTACAAATAAATGCTTAATACTGCCATGTATTTATTTTTTGTAAATGTCCTCATTAAGATTTCTAATGGTTTCTTTTTGCGAGCCATTCAATTTTTTAGGGATATCTATTACTAATCTGACGTATTGATCACCATAACCGTAAGAATTTTGTGGCAAGCCCTTGTTTTTTAGTTTGATGATAGTGTTTGGTTGGCTGCCTTGTTCAACTTGGATTTTTTCTTCACCATGTAATGTAGGTACTGTAGTTTTTATGCCTAACGCAGCATCAAACATATTTATTTTTTTATCATAAAAAATGTTTGGGCCATCTCTTTTAAAGTAAGAATGAGGTTTAATGGCGACACGTATAATTAAATCTCCGTTTACACCTTCAGGCACAGTTTCGCCTTCTTCTGGAATTGTATAATCACCATTATCCACACCGGGGGGGATTTTAAAATTTAATTTTTTGCTGCCTTTTTTGATTCCGTGGCCCTTACAATTTTTACATGGTTTATCGATCATACGTCCTTGTCCTTTACAAGATCTACATGGCTCTACTGTCACAAAAGTAGAAAATCCCATGTTACGAGTTTTTCTCACTTGTCCATTACCATTACACACAGAACATGTTATTTTTGATGTTCCAGGGTAACATCCAGACCCTTTACATGCATCACATGTCATATTTTTATCTAATGATATTTCCATTTGTTTTCCATGTAACACATCTTCTAATGTTATAGAAGTTTCATACAGCAGATCATGTCCTCGTTGCTTGTCAAAACTAAATCCGCCACCACGCATGTTTTCAAAAATAGATTCAAAACCACCTCGGCCAGACTTTCCGAATAAATCCTTTAATATATCATCAAAATTACCACTAGTACCACTGAAAATATCTTCAGTATTATATTTGCCATCAACTCCAGCATGCCCATATTTATCATAAACAGTACGTTTTTCCTGATCAGATAAAATTGCATAAGCTTCAGAAATTTCTTTAAAATGTTCCACTGCATCATTAGATTTATTTCTATCAGGATGGAATTTTAATGCTAATTTACGATACTGTGACTTTATTTCATTTTGTGATGAATCTTTAGATACACCTAAAACTTCGTAATAATCACGTTTTGAACTCATGGCATTATGTTTTCGATATAATGTAATAAATAATTAATTTTATTTGTGGTTATTGTCTTGACTTGTTGTGTTAGATTGTGTTTCAGTTTGAGAAGCGTCTTGACTTGTTGTGTTAGATTGTGTTTCAGTTTGAGTTTTTTTGTATAACTCTGTAGTAACTTCGTTCACAAGCTTTGTTAATTTATCAAGATTGGTTTTGATCGTATCTTTATCTTTGTTAATGGATTCTTTTAGATCTTTTATCGCGTCATTAATCTTTATTCCTTGTTCTTGACTTACCTTATCCTTTAAATCATGATTTATCAGTTTTTCTGTTGTATATATATAATTTTCAGCTTGATTTTTAGTGTCAATAGTTTCTTTTTTAGTTTTATCAGCCTCTGCAAATTTTTCAGCGTCCTGTTTTAATTTTTCAATTTCATCAGTAGATAATTTAGTTGCAGCTTCAATTGTTATCTTAGCCTCTTTTTTAGTGCCTAGATCTTTTGCAGTTACATTTAAAATTCCATTAGCATCAATATCAAATTTAACTTCAATTTGAGGAATACCTCTAGGAGCAGGCGGTATATTCATGAGATTGAAACTTCCAAGGGAAACATTATCTGCCGACATTGGGCGTTCTCCTTGTACTATATGTATTGTAACTGCAGTTTGATTATCTGCAGCTGTAGTAAAGACTTTGTTTTTAGATGTAGGTATAGTAGTATTACGTTCTATCAAAGGTTCTCTGACACCGCCAAGAGTTTCTATACCTAATGTCAAAGGAGTCACATCTAATAATACTATATCACTAGATACATCACCAGCTATTATTCCAGCTTGTATTGCAGCTCCCAACGCAACAGCTTCCATTGGATCAACTCCACTTTCTGGAGATTT
>JAHRAP010000079.1 GCA_020027255.1 Nitrosopumilaceae archaeon
TAGTGGTAGGATTGGTGTGATTAGTGGTGGGACCAGGTTGAATGAAGGTGGGATGGTGAGATTAGTGGTGTGATTTGTGAGATTAGTGGTGGGATTGGTGAGATTAGTGGTGGGATGGAGAGATTAGCGGTGTGATTTGTGAGGTTAGTGGTGGGATTTGTGAGATTAGTGGTGGGATTGGTAAGATTAGTGGTTGGACAAGGGTGAATGAGGGTTGGATTGGTGAAATTAGTGGTGGGATTTGAGAGATTAGTGGTAGGATTGGTGAGAATAGTGGTGGGACAAGGTTGAATGAAGGTGGGATGGTGAGATTAGTGGTGTGATTTGTGAGATTAGTGGTGGGATTGGTGAGATTAGTGGTGGGAATGGTGAGATTAGTGGTGGGACCAATGTGAATGAAGGTGGGATTCGTGAGATTAGTGGTAGGATTGGAGAGACTAGTAGTGGGACCAGGGTGAATGAAGGTGCGAAGGTGATATTAGTGGTGTGATTAGTGAGATTAGTGGTGGGATTGGTGAGATTAGTGGTGGGACCAGGGTGACTGAAGTTGGGATTGGTGAGATTAGAGGTGGAATTTGTGAGATTATTGATAGGATTGGTGAGATTATTGGCGGACCATGGTGAATGAAGGTAGGATTGGCAGTTTTCGGCGGAATTGCAATAGCGTTCTTTGTTCGAGCAAAACAAGGAAGGTACTACGCACAAGGACGAGGATAAATAACCATTTTTTTCTCTTATTTTTAAAATTTATAATTTGAGAGAAATATATATATCACACTAACATATTTTTTTTATAACGATGACTGTACTAAATACATGTTTGAATATAATATCGTCTATTTCTGGACAACTAGGACCTAGTTATGATCCACTATTTTACGATGTTATGGTCTACATATTCGGAACTATCATGTTCACAGTATTCCTATTAGGTATCATCGCCTTTTGGTTAAGAGTACATGGCTGGTCATACAAAGACAATCGCGAAAAATGGGTTGACGAGCTAGACAAGCACTTTGAACGTGAAGGCATAGGTCTCATACCTGATAATGGTAAATACTGGTAACTTTTTTTCTTTATTTTTATACTATAATTTCTAACTAAGTGTTAATCATCTATTGGAGGTGGAAGAAAATCGTTATCTTTTGAATTGTCGTATTTTTTAGAGATGAATTTAGCTTTATACGTATATCCGTCTAACATCTGAGTTCGAATAAAATCCATGGATTCTTTATCATTGACTAAAATTTTTGATTTTGATTGGTCCATATCTCTCAATGGGAAATCCCATATCCATAAAAAGTGACCTATTTCGAATGCGTATTCTTTTTCCCATTCTGCATGGATTACGCCGTCATTTGATATTGTATACAATGATTTTTGGCACAACTCTGTAAACCCTACATTTGCTGGTATCTCAATTTTTTGATTGTCTATAAATACCTCTAAATTTGCAGCAATTTTATATTTGATTACTCTTTCATTAATGCAGTTTTTCAGTGGATCGTCTAAGCTGATTTGGCCCTGTATTAGACTACTTGTTACTCCTACTGATATAGCTATCACGGCTGTCATCAAAAGAAATTTTATTGTTTGCTTCCTTTTGGTTGGATCTCCCATTCCTGGCCAAAACATTACATAATTTATGTAATGTGCTCTTAAAATTATTTCTATGGGTATTAATGTCTAAAATATTAAAAATAATTGGTGTGTGGTTTTATATCACTTGCCATGGTCTTGTAGCAAAAGTTACTACATATGCTACGCCAATTAGAATTGATTGATATGCAATGTTGGTGTATGGGATTGGTTTTATTATTGGTTCTCCTTCAACTACAACAGTTTGTCCTGGACCTAAACCTGGTCCTACACTTGCAATATTAAGTTGTGAATGCACATGATATACTCCTGCTTCTAAAGCTTTAGCTGATATAGAATAATCTATTATTCCATTACCAGGTATATCAAAAACATTTCCTGGTGGATCTCGAGCTAATATCTCCCATCTATTTCCTGCATTTGTAGATTCAGAAAATATAGAATTCCACGCCCTTAAGTCTCTTTCTACTAAACTGACAAATTTACCTTGAATAGTTAAAACTTCACCAGTTTGTAGAGATTGTCTATTAAATGTTTCGTCTTCTATTCTCACAAATCTACTTTGCAGTTGTGCTTGCACTCCGTGACCTTCAGCAAATTGAATAATTGGCAAATCTTGTACAATCATTCCTAGTGTAAGTACCACACTAAACACTATTGCTATTGATGTTAGTCTTTTACGCTTCACATGGATCATGTTAATTACTCCAAAAGACTTACAAAGAAATATATGTTTTACGTCATGAATATACATAAAATAATCAGTAATGATTATCACTAATCTATAACATATGTATAAATAATATTATTATTATACTAAAGCATAATTAATGTGAAACCTATAATAATATTGTATTAAAAATGTATATATTTCATAATAATGACAATAAATTATTACGCTCACTTTATATTACAAAATTGACGTTAATAAAATATGGCACAAATGCCGGCACTGATTCCAAAAGAAGTCGAAATCCAGAGATTGAAAAAAATCTGGCTTATCGTCATAGCAATGGGATCTACAGCTGCATCAGTAGAAGTTGACAATTTTGTTGATGGTTCATTGCACCAGACATCTATAAGAGATAGTGCTTTCACACCAGCTCATTGGTGGTTGTACTCTCACTTTATTACATTGCCTTTAGGATGGGGTTCTGTAGCAATTTATGACAGAAGAGTACCTGTACTTAGAGGTCCCAATAACTCCATGAACACTGGCCTTAAGATGACTATTCTTGGTTATCTTGCGACAATGTTTACAATAGGAGTCAACGAGATGTGGCACTTTTGGTTTGTTGAAGAAATTTTTGCTGTTCCAAACCATTGGATGTTTAATATGGGTGTTGTAGTAGCATTTATGGGTGCTCTAGCATATGTAGTACGAGTTTATGCTAGACTAGTTGAACTTGGAGCTGAAACTCCAGGAGAAAATCCGTATGTAGCTGAAATGTACAAAATGGCTCTAGAAGGTAAATTGTACAGTAGATCAATTCCATAAAAACACACAATTTTTTTTTATTTTTAATTCCTGAAGAAAGACTTAAAAGTATTCTTAATATTATTAACGCAAATGACTTTACCAAAAGGTTTTGGTTCTGGCAGTGGATCATCTGGTGCAGACGTCGAAAAAATGATTGGACGAAGAGTAGAGAATATGGTTGGACTAATCACTCTTTCATTTATTGCAGCATGGTTAGCTACATTTGGAGGTACTGCGGCGGGATACTTTTACTACCCTTGGGCGTATCCTACACCGAGTGGTCATTATGCATTTATAGTCCTCACGATTATAGAAGCTATAGGTTATCTATTCAGTGTAAAAGTAGTTGAAGAAGGTAGCAAAAAAAAGAGTAATGGAATTATAGCCGCTGCATTGGGCGGTACTGCTATTGGAACTATCATAATATCGTTATTTGTTGGTATATAAACAACAAAATTCGATTTTTTATTTTTATACGAAATCTCAATCATATGTAATAATAGTAAAATTTTATATACTGACCACATTAACTACTGATTAATGGTCTGGCTTAGACGGTGTACACATTACTTGTTCATTGTAGTTGTGGCGGTTAATTCCACACTATTGACAATTAATGCTGGTGACTATATCTTCTATACTGATTGGGCATGGACTTCATTTGTGGTGTTCTCAATATCGCAAACTTTGATGTTGGCTGTTGGAGCTTCGTATTATCTTACATTTACTGGAGTTCCAGGAACTGCTACGTATTATGCGTTGATTATGACTGTTTACACTTGGATAGCTAAAGGCGCATGGTTTGCGTTAGGTTATCCATATGATTTCATTGTCACGCCTGTATGGATTCCATCAGCTATGTTATTAGATTTAGCTTATTGGGCAACAAAGAAGAATAAACACTCGTTAATATTATTTGGCGGTGTACTTGTAGGAATGTCATTACCTTTGTTCAACATGGTGAATTTAATTACTGTAGAAGACCCACTAGAAACCGCGTTCAAATACCCAAGACCGACGTTACCTCCATATATGACTCCGATAGAACCTCAAGTAGGTAAATTCTATAATAGCCCTGTAGCTTTAGGTGCAGGTGCTGGAGCGGTACTTGCTGTTACATTTACTGCATTAGGCTGTAAATTGACAACATGGACATATAGATGGATGGCTGCTTGGTCAAAGTGGGACTAACCAACCTCTTTATTTTATTCACTTCCAAATATCGATTTATGTAACTTAAAAAATATTATATAAATTGTAATTTTTTTTTAGCATATTAGTTAGAATGTAAAATTTGTGATAAATTGAACATTGAAACAACAGCAATACTATTTACAAATAAACCATGCACCAAAACCATTCGTAAAATGGGTAGGTGGAAAAAGACAACTTATGACACATTTACAAAAAAAACTTTGTAAAAATATGAATAATTATTTTGAACCATTTTTGGGTGGAGGTGCTTTATTTTTTAATCTGTCGTATAATCTGGAACGAATAAATTTCAACATATCTGATTTAAATTCAGAATTAATATTATCATATGTTGTAATTCGTGATCAAGTTCAAGAATTGATCGAGGCGTTACAAAACCATTCGTATTATTATGCACTGAACTCTAAAGATTATTATTACTATGTTCGAAAGTCCAAACCTAAAAATCAGGTTGATGTGGCCTCTCGATTAATTTTCCTTAATAAAACATGCTTCAATGGATTATATCGTGTTAATGGTGATGGCAAATTTAATGTACCGTTGGGTAAATATTCTAAACCTAATATTATAAACAAAGAAAATTTACTTAATATAAGTAATCTTCTACAAACTAAAAAAGTATCAATTAAATGCAGTGATTTTTTTGATATATATAAAGATACACAAAAAAATGATTTCGTATATCTAGATCCGCCATATTATCCTATTAGTACTACAGCTAATTTTACATCTTATACTAGTAATAATTTCAAATTAACTGATTTCTGTAGGCTGGTAGATCTATCTGAAAAATTGCATGATCTAGGATGTAATATCATGATATCTAACTCCAATACACAATTCATATTAGATTCATTTTCATCTTCACATTGGCATATTTCTTATTTTGAAACTAACAGGTCAATAAACTCTAATCCTAAAAATCGTAAACATTGTTCTGAATTAATAATCACTAATTATTGCTAGAAAGCTTCGGACGGGATCCGAACCCGTGACCTTTACCTTACCAAGGTAACGCTCTACCATGCTGAGCTACCGAAGCACACTTGTATTATTTCTAAATACAATTTTTATTTAACTATTCAACAAACCATTAAATTAAATCAAATATAGTTATTATCATGCAGGAGTAGTCAAGCCTGGCCAACGAAAGATCATTATGATCTTGTGGATACGCGGGACTTAAGATCTTATGATTAGTGATCCCGTCTCTAGGAGTTCGTGAGTTCGAATCTCACCTCCTGCATTATTTATTTTGGTGATTTTATACCTTTGGTATCTAATACTTTATATACATCTGGTAATGAAAATACAAAACCTATATGAAAACAATTTTTGTTATCGCAAAACAGACAATACGGTTCGTTGTTCCTAAACACAACTTCGATAATTCTATTTTTGATATTATCTTTTAATACTATTCTATCATCATCTGCAGATATTTTTTCAAGCTTTGGGAAATATCTTGACATTTCATTATTTTTTTGCATTACATCTTCTAGCATATATGTTATATACCCAGAAAAACTATTGACCCCTTTCATAGTCAAATTAATTTTATTTTCTTTGTAAAGGTCATAGAATCTATTATACACTGTTTCTGAAACGGTTATTGATTTAAATCCATCTTTAGGCACTTTACCTTTCACTTACCGTACATTCAAGTAGCAATTATATATTAGTTTATAATTTATGGTAATTTAATATAATTACATCTATAATGAAGCATAAAATCCAAAAGATTAAACGAAATTTGATTGAACTACTTTCCAATTCTAAAATTGGTTTATCTGGCACCGAAATTTCTAATAAACTTAATATCAATAGAGTGACAATGACTAAATATCTAAATATATTTGTGTCAGAAGGGTTAATAAGACAAACCACTATTGGCAACGCAAATTTATGGTTCGTAGAGAAAGGTATAACACAGTTTGATTTGCCAGATGATTATTTTAAAATTAAAAACAAATATTTAGATTACATGTTGGAATTTTCTAGCCAACATTCAACAAACTTAATCAGAAGCCTACTACATTCAGATTCTCATCCCACCAAAATCATACTTGAAATAATTATACCTGCGATCTATCATCTTCAAAAATTATGTTCAGAAAAGAAAATAGGCAGATTGGATGCAAAATTATCTTATCGAATCATCTCAAATTCTATTAATTTGATAAATTCTATGGTAAATGATGCTGATTTTGATAAAAATATATTGATAATCTCTAATGAACAAAATACATTACAAGCTGAAGCTGCAGCAGCTTCTTTTACATCTAATAACTGGAATGTATTATTTTTAGGTGATGTATCTGAAACTATCGATGTATTATTTGATCTAGATTTACAAAAATTTTTTGGTAAAATCTTAGCAAACAAAGGCCTCATATTGGTATTAATTTTTGTCGAATCAAAAGAAAAACTAAAATTTTTTTCAGAAACAATGCAAATAATGAAAGCAAAATTTGATTATGATATATTTGTAATACTGTTTTATAATGATATAAAGATAAACGTTAATGCAGATCTTATTACTAATGATTTAAATATAGTTTTCCAATGGGCAGATACTAAAATTAATAGCTTATCAAAATGGGCCGAGTGAGATTCGAACTCACGACCTTTCGATCTCTGAATTGCATTATCAGTCGAACGCTCCAGCCAAGCTGAGCTACCGGCCCACGTGGTTTCTCTATTTACATCAGTTTAAATTTATTGTTTCTTCCATTTTATAGAACAACCAATAGATGGAACAAAATAATTAGTTATTTTTATACCGTGTAATGACTTTGTTATATTATTAATCATTGTTTTTTCTGTCACTATATCATTTGGTTTCATGGCGTTATCTATTCTTCCATGAAAAATCAATTTCTTATTTTCATCAAATAAAAATGGATCTGGTGTACATTTTGCACCATATTTAATAGCTACATCTTGATTTTCATCAAATAAATAATCAAATTTAATATTTCTATTTATGGTCATTTTTTTCATATTCTCAAAATTATCATCAACATATTGCGTAGAATCATTGCTATTTATACCGATAATAGCTAATTTATCATTAAATTTGTCATGAATTTCATTAATTGCATTTATTTTGGCTTGTACATAAGGACAATGATTGCACATGAAAATAATTAATAATAACTTATACTCATTATAATCATTTAATGTATGCATTTCATTATCAGTACCTATTAAAGAAAAGTTTGGCGCCAAGGAATTTCTAGTTAATATCGACTCTGATCCTAATAAAACCATAGAAATATTAATGAAATTTCTAATAAATTTGTTTTTAATATTTATATTGATAAAAATAATGATCCACTTAGACGGGCTGATAGTTTAGACTGGTAGAATATCTGCCTTGCACGCGGATGGTCGGGGGTTCAAATCCCCTTCAGTCCATGACCCATTGAATTTGGTTTCAGTTAAGATGGGTTTAAATATACTATTAATAACACCAACACATGGCTGGAGAAATTGAAGCTATGGGAGTTTGGATTCCACTTATAGTTGGTCTTACTCCTGGATTAGTATATTGGTTTGTTATAACTGCCATGAAAAAAAGATAACATCAATTAATTTTATATTTTTATTAATTGTCTATATTTAGTGTAGACTTGATTTTTGCTTTTGACATATGATTTATTTATAAAATATTGTTTAGGAAAGTAATGTCCAAATTTATTTCGATAGCGTTAGGCGGAACTTTTGATATTGTACATAAAGGACATATGGCATTGTTAAGTAAAGCATTCTCTATTTCTGAACACGTAATAATAGGACTCACAAGTGACAAATTCATAAAACAAAAAAACAAACGTATATTACATAATTATAATACACGTTCCAAGATACTGCAAAGTGTAATCTTATCTAATTTTCCAAATAGATCATATGCAATACATAAAATTGATGATGATTTTGGACCTACATTGTATCAAGATAACATAGATGCATTGGTAGTAAGCAATGATACTAAAAATATAGGATATGAAATAAATATTATCAGAAAAAAAATGGGACTAAATTGTTTGGAAATTATAATTATGCCCATAATCCTAGCCAATGATGGCAAGCCAATATCATCAACACGAATACGAAATTCTGAAATTGATAACACAGGAAATTTAAACATAATTAACAAATAGATTTGATATCATAAATCAAACATCAATATTATGCTTGTTAATATTGTTGATATATAATGCAATTAAAGAAATCAAGAAAACTACAGATAATCTTTTGACTGGATTAGATCCACATATAATATCTTACTGGTTTGATCAAATCATAAGAGATGTAAATGACATGGTTCCATCTTGGTTAGTAAATAAAATAAATATAAAACAAGATGAAAATTTACCTATGAAATTTAATATACATGTATCTAAGCGCACAATTAGATATTTAATACAAGCCATAGATCAAAACATTGTATCTATGTCATATTCTACTAAATTATACTTCCTTAAAATAGAAGAATTAATTGAGTTAGAAACGAACAAATTATATAAATAATAATTTAATTCTTTGTAATTTCTACATACGCATCATGTATATTTATATCAGAAATTTTATGTATTCCTTCACATACAGATTGAATAAAATCTGTGAATGTTTCTACTTCTTCTCGATCCTTCAGAACTACACTATGTGCAGACTTATCTTTTAGAGATATTATTATTTCATTGCCAATAACATTAATAACCTCTTCTATAAACGTCTCACAGCCTTTTTTAATGAAAATTAAACTAGAAAGTTTAATAGCTTCGTATTTATCTTGGCATAAAATGTTTTTGATCATTGCAATACATATTCATCAATATGTTTTACAGCTTCATCTCTTCTATGTTGGTGTTTTTCTAAAAATTCATTGATTTTTGTAATAGTCATAGATTTTAATTCGCCTGTTAACAATCTGCCTGAAATATAGTCATCGTGAATCTTTTTTAATTTTTTGTCATCGGGTTCAAAAAACATATGCATATATTGGTATGCAATATCTACACTTGGATCTCCACCTTTTTTTCTATGCATTTTTATATCTGATTGGCCTCCTGAAAATGCATATTTATTAATTTTGTTTTTTACTATATTTGGGCTGTCTGTAGTATATATTACACTATTTTTTTGTGAAGTTGACATTTTGCTATTTATTCCTAGTAATGATGGCATCATCATCCCATGTATAATTGCAGGTTTTATTTTTCCAATTTTCGGTGCTATATCTCTAGTAATTCTAAAGTGTGGATCTTGATCTATTCCTAAAGGTATTAGCACTGGTTTGTTTTCTATGAAGCATGGTGCTGATTGTAACGCTGTATAAAATATCATACCTATGTTTGTATCATTTGTAAAACCAAAAACTGCCTTTACATTAGATAAATTTATTTTTTTAGCAATTTGACAGGTTAAAGGATACAAATTATTAATATTCTTTGTGTTTATTATTATTTTGGTGTTATTTGGCTTAAAACCTAACGCAATAAAATCTATTGCATTTTCATACGCAAATCTAGAAGTTGTGCTTAATGTAATGTTTTTGTTTGCAAAAAACTTCTCGTCGTCTGACAACTGAAAATATACATTTGTATTAAATTTGTCCTGGATCCATTTTGTCAAAATCCATGGAATCAAGTGTCCAATATGCGTATTTCCTGAAGGCCCACGCCCAGTATAGACAAAAAATTTATTATTTTGTTCGTATACATCCAATATTTTGTGTAGATCTCTATGTGAGAAAAAAATACCACGTTTAAGCATAAAATGTATATCGCCTGTAATTTTTTCCAATCTGTATAAAATATTTTCTGAAATCCTCTCTGTTCCAAATTGTTTTATTAGTTTATTATAATCTATAGCTCCTTCCACATACCATGGCGTTACAGTAAAATCTTTATTTAACATGATGAACTAAGATTTAAAAAGTCTTTTTAAAACCTTCCTGTTGTTGGCATCTATAATATTCCACCCAATCGAAAAACAAATAATCAAGTCACTTAACATAAAAACTTCAACTGAATTTTATTTGTTATTACAAAAAACAAAATTAAATGAAGATCAATTGCGTCGTGGTATAGAATGGTTAAAACTCAAAAATTTGATAGACGTAATAAATACGCAAGAAATTTTTGTAAGTTTGGATACAAATGCTTTATTTGCTTATCGGCATAGCACTCCTGAACGAAAAATCTTGAAATTGGTTAGTGACAAGCCTCGAGATTTACAAGAATTAAAAAAACTACTGAAATCTGATTTTGATGTAGCCATAGCAAAAGCTAAAAAAAATAGCTGGATTGATATTATGTCTGAATCTCAAAATACAATCGTACATCTGGGCAAAGTTATTCCGCCAAGTATAACTCCTGAAGAAAAACTCATTTTGAGTATTGGAAATAAAAAAATACCTGAAAAAGAAATCGTTGACAAAAAATCATTGGAGTCTCTTAAAAAAAGACGAGATTTCATAAAATACAACACTGCCAAATCTAAATCAATAATTTTAAAAAAGAAAATAAAATTAGATGAATTAATAGAAACAAAACAAAATAACAATCGTGTTATTGATGTTGAATCTGAAGTTCCACTGTTTAATGTTGCTAGAGTTCATCCTCTTAGAGAAACCATAAATGATATACGTGATATTCTCATAAGTTTTGGTTTTTCAGAAATCCAAGGTCCATTAATACAATCAAGCTTTTGGAATTTTGATGCTCTTTTTACACCCCAAAATCACCCTGTACGAGAGATGCAAGATACTTTTTATCTTGAAGATCAATCTAATGTTGGTATTGCTACTTCTCAACAAATAAAAAATGTTTCGGCTATACATGAACAAAAATGGCATTATAAATGGAAATTATCAGAGGCTCAGAAAATGACATTACGCACACACACTACTTGCATTACAATCAGACATATAGCTAATCACAAACTCGAAAACGCTCAAATATTTTCTTTAGGTAGAGTATTCCGTAATGAAAAATCAAGCTATAAACATCTATCTGAATTTCACCAAATTGAAGGATTAATTATCGGCAAAGACATTAATCTCAGACATTTGATGGGCATTCAAAAAGAATTTTGCAGAAGGATAGGAATCACAAAAATCAAATTTTGGCCCACATTCTTTCCTTATACTGAACCATCATTGCAAACAATGGTTTATAATGAGAATACTGGTAAATGGTTAGAGCTATTTGGTATGGGTATTATACGACCAGAAGTCACAAATCCACTTGGTATCAAAAAACCAATCCTTGCATTTGGTGGTGGAATAGAAAGAATAGCTATGTTAAAATATATGATTAATGACGTACGTGAATTTTATACCAATGATTTAACTATGTTGAGGAATTTCAAATGCCGGTAACAACATTAAATTTAACACGACTACGAATGTTAATTGGACGAAAGATCAAAACTCAAGATCTCATTAATGTATTAACATCATTAGGTTTGGACATTGAAGAACAAAATCAAACATATGTGAGAATAGAATACAGTCCTAATAGGCCTGATTATGCTACTGATTTTGGAATAGCGGCTGCAATAAAAGGTTTTTATCAACCGAGTTCTAAAATGTATAATTTTAAAATCAGACCAAGTAATTATGAAATTAAGATTGATGACAGTGTCAAAAAAATGAGGCCATGTTTGAGCGCAATTATTGCTAAAGGAGACCAAATTCTCAATGATGAAGACATAAAACAACTGCTCGCATTGCAGGAAGATCTTCATAATGGGTTAGGCAAAAAACGTAGTAAAGCATCGATTGGAATACATGATTTTGATCAACTATCTTTTCCATTAGAATACATTGCTGTTCCAGGGAATCATAAATTCATACCGCTCGGAGAATCATCAATATTTACTATGAATGATATACTTAACAAGCTAACTGTTGGACAAAAATACAAGCATTTGATACAAAACAATACACATATGCCAACAATAATGGACTCTAACGGAATTACAATATCTTTTCCACCAATAATAAATTCAGCTTGTACAACAATAACAAACAAAACGAAAAATATTCTTATTGAAATAACCGCCATAGATAGTATAGTCGATGATGACATTCTATCTATTATGATAGACACATTGCATAACATACAAGATTATAAATTTTATAACATCAAAATAGACGGTAATAACGTTTCGTCTAAATTTAGGAATAGAAAAATAATTTTAGATGCGCAATTTGTCAATGCTGCCCTTGGTTTACAAATGTCGAACGATGAAATTATGAAATCATTACAAAAAAATAGATTGTATTCTCATATCCAAAACAATAAAATCATTTGTAGTATTCCAAGATCTAGGTTTGATATACTTGGTAAGATAGATTTAGTCGAAGAAATTTTAATTGGGTATGGCGTAAAAAATTTAGAACCTACATTACCAACATCACAGAATTTGGGATACAAAAGCCATCTTACAAAGTATTTGGAATCACTTACTATGATTATGATTGGACTTGGATATACAGAAGTATTAAATCAAAGTTTAGTAGATAGTCAAATCCACTATGCATTAACACAAACAAAACCAAATAAATTAATTAAATTTACTGAGTCGTTAAATAAAAACCACATTCTACGTAATTCTATTATCCCATCATTATTATATAACATATCTAAAAACATCCATAATACATATCCTCAAAAATTATTTGAACTTGGAACTATTTTTGCAAAATCGAACGTAATAAACGAAGAGATTCATTTATCGTGCATCCGAGCAGATAGAAATACTAATTTCACTGAAATAAAATCTACATTACAATCTGCATTTAAACCATTTGGTATTAGCTTTAAAACAAAACGCACTTCATCGCCAATTTTTTCATATGGTCGCACGGCGTCAATTATTTTGAATTCTAACACTGTTGGAATAGTTGGCGAAATATCTCAAGATGTTTTACACAACTTTAAAATTAGAATACCAACGTCGGCATTTGAAATCAAACTAACTGGTTTATTATTAGAAAATCAATATGATAATAATGATTTTATGCATGATTAAAATATGGCAACGAATAGCTTACGGTGCCCCAATAAATAGCTGAATGAGGATATGGCTATACCGATGATTTTTATGCAAGTCAGAATTGGGGACACAATTATTTCAAATTTAATTATAACTTTGTAGAGTTAACATGTATTTAAAAAACTATTTTGTAGACGCTCTACTAAATGCATTTTATTCACAACATCTTGCACTTTGTCACATAGATCTATTGATATATGTAAGATTATAATTAGAACTATGGCTACAGCATATGTACTAATCAATTGTGAACTAGGCTCTGAAGAAACAATAATTAAACAATTGAAAGGGATGGATGGAGTTAAAGAAGTACATGAAACTTTTGGTGCATACGACATACTGGCAAAAATAGAATCGTCTACTGTAGAAGCACTACGCGAAACAATTACATGGAAAATCCGCAAAATCGAAAAAATACGTTCTACATTGACACTGATGGGCATAGAAGGACAGACATAATTTGTTACTCCATTTTATTTTTTTATTAAAAGAAAAAGAAAAATTACAGCACCAAGATGACTATGCCTATATAAAAGAAATGTCCAAATTTTATAAATTTTGGATCCAAAAAAATTTTTTAGTTGATGTTGAAATAAATTGCGATGTATTGATAGCCAATAAGAGGAACATCATTCAAAGATTAGATATACCATTACTTATGAAAGATCATTTTACTAGAGATAAAAACACATATCATTTTTATCTATGTTATTTTAAACCAATTTGGACTGACTGTTCGTGTGATGGATATCATGCAGAAAATTTTGGTATGACATGGTGGCAATACACAAAAGATAATTGCTATGATCCTCAATTAGTACAAAAAAACTGTGCCATTGTATCTCATGAAATATCACATGAATTATTGCGCCAACAAAAAAATAAAAAATATATTGATATTGTTCACCAAATATGGTCCGAACATCTTTTCGGTGAATTAAAATTTCAACAATACGACGAAAATTTTTGTGTTACTGAAAATGATTCTAAATTTTTAACAATAGACGCATCAAAATTCAATATATCAGCATTTTGTCATTGAATAAATTCTATTTTCAAAATTAGCCATTTTAAAATTTATTTTGTTTTCTATATCTGTATCTCGAGACTTGCTTAATTTTTCTAATTCTAATAACGCATCGCCTTTAAATCCAACTGAAGTTCCATATATTGCCTCAGATAGCATTGTGCCATGTTCGCCTTTTTTTAAATCATCCATAACATCATAAAATTTGATAATTTCTTTTTTAGTAACAGAATTTCCAATTGATTTGTTAAATGCTATTGCAGTATACATTCCATTATTTTTAACTGCTACTGGAATTTTATGGTTTTTTCCAGATTTGCCAGGTACATATTCATTAATTAGAATTTCGCATTTATGATACATACTAGAAATGTATGCAAAGAATCTATATTGCGCATATTTACCTAGTTGATCATTTTCGCAGTCGACAAAAATTCTATGTAATAGTTCTAACGCTTGATCATTCATACTTTGTAATCTATCATCTATTCTTCCTCTCTCAAGTAAATCAGATCCACAATCTTTTGCAATAAGTTCAAGTATCACTTCTGGAAGATTGTAATTTTTTAGTGCTGCTACATATGCTCCAGCTTGCGACATGCCAAACTTAGGAAATCCTTTATTCACCATTTTATCACCAAAAATAATTAAATAATAATACTACACATTCCATTTTTATTGATTGTGTATATGAGTTTGTGCATATATTTGTTCGGAAAATTTATTTATAAATCAATTAACACTGATAAAGATGGTTATGAATTTAATAAATCTAGCAGATATCTCAAAAATTTATCGAAATTCATATGCTCGAATTATGAACTATACTAAGAAAAATAACAGGCCGCTTACATTAACTGAAAAAATACTGATAGGCCATATTCCTGAAATGCCTAACAAATTGAAATGTGGAGAAAGTTATATTTTCATGAAACCTGATAGGGTAGCATTACAAGACGTTACTGGACAAATGACTATTTTACAATTTATGCAAACAAAATTAAAATCAACTAAAGTACACACAACTATTCATTGTGATCATCTTATACGTGCAAAATCCAATGATGAATATGATACTCACGACTCAATAATTGAAAATAAAGAAGTATTCGAATTTTTAGAATCTGCTTGCGGTAAATACTCAATCGGTTTCTGGAAACCTGGAGCTGGAATAATACATCAAGTTGTTTTTGAAAATTATGCTTTTCCTGGAGGTTTTATGATAGGTACCGATTCACATACACCAAATGCAGGTGGACTTGGCATGTTGTCTATGGGTGTAGGTGGAATGGATGCAGCTGAAACAATGGCGGGTTTGCTATTACATATATTATATCCTAAACGCATAGGGGTTCATTTAATTGGAAAACTAAATGGTTGGGCAGCTCCTAAAGATATCATCCTTTACATTGCTCAAAAACTAAAAGTATCTGGAGGAACAAATTCTATCATAGAATATTTTGGATGTGGAACAAAATCAATAAGCTGTACTGGAAAAGCTACAATAACTAATATGGGTGCTGAAATTGGTGCTACTAGTTCTATTTTCCCATATGATGAAAGGATGGAAATTTATTTGAGATCTACAGGACGCAACAATATTGCAGAACTAGCTAGCATGAACAAAAAATTACTTGTATCAGATCAAGAAATAGAAGAAAATCCTACTAAATATTTCGACCAAGTAATAGAACTAGATCTTTCATTATTAGAACCTCATATCACTGGTCCACATACGCCAGATCTTTCAAGATCTATTTCTAGTGTTGTAAATGATATAAAAATTAACAAATATGTAAACATAATATCCTCTGCATTGATTGGAAGTTGTACAAATTCTTCATATGAAGATATGTCTCAAGCAGCTGATTTGGCTAAACAAGCTAAATTAAAAGGAATTAAAATAAAAATTCCGCTTCTAATCACTCCTGGCTCGAAACAAATCAAAACTACTATGGAACGTGATGGACAACTAAATATATTAAGATCTATCGGAGCTACGGTTCTCGCAAATGCATGTGGTCCGTGTATTGGACAATGGAAAAGAAATATTACTGATACTGATAATACTATAGTCACTTCATTTAATAGAAATTTTCCTGGTAGAAATGATGGGAAAATAGCAACAATGAATTTTATAGGTAGTCCACAAATCATCGTAGCATTAGCTTTGGCAGGAAATCTATCATTCAATCCAATTAAAGACAATCTTTTAACTATAGATGGTGCTAAAGTAAAACTAGATCCTCCTAACACTCAATCTGAAGTACCACCTATAGGTTTTACTCAAATTAATGAATCTTATATACCTCCATCAAAAAATAAAAATAAACAAATCATTTTAAATGTAAATAGTACTAGACTACAAAAAATAACTCCATTTGATGAATGGGATGGCGCGGATTATACACATCTTTTTATTTTAGCTAAAGTTAAAGGTAAATGTACTACAGATCATATATCTCCTGCCGGTCCATGGTTAACATATAGAGGACATCTGGATAAATTGAGTGACAACATGTTATTAGGGGCAACAAATTATTATAATGATAAAATTGGAAAAGGTATAAACGCACTCACCGGTGAGTTAGAATTTTATTCACAGATCGCTAGGCAATATAAATCTAAAAAAATTAGATGGGTCATAATAGGAGAAAACAATTATGGTGAAGGCAGTAGTAGAGAACATGCTGCCATGTCTCCTAGATATTTGGGTTGTGTTGTCATAATCGCAAAAAGCTTTGCACGTATACACGAAAATAATTTAAAGAAGCAAGGCATACTAGCTTTAAAGTTTACTAACGCTCAAGACTATTATAAAATATGCGAAAGAGATCAATTAGATATTGTGGGATTAAATGAAATACGACCTGGAAAAGCGGTAAAATGTTTAATAACAAACCAAAACAAAAGCGAAACTATATTTTTAAGTCATTCATATGACGATCTTCAATTAAATTGGTTTCGTTCTGGCTCAGCTCTTAATGTGATAAAATCTACTGCAGAACATTAATTATTTTATCATAGATTGAATAATTATTTATTACTTCTATTCTACATTTTGATCCTATTTATTTAATTCATATTAGTGGGGCCGACCGGAGTTGAACCGGTGATCTACGGGTCACTGCAGCTCCAAACTTACATCATCTTTCATCAGTAATCCATTTTTGCTTCTGGAGCCCCTAGCGGTGATTGATCATCACTGTCGCCATACCTGGCTAGGCAACGACCCCACAAGTATTAGATACACTACTAAAATTTAACTCATTTTAACCAAAGCTTAATTTAGAAATTAGAACAGAATTAATTTATTATGCATACAATGTTGTTATTTTTCATTATAATTGTAATAATTTGTACAGTTTCATTTATACTACAATTTTCTTTGGAATCTTTGTTTACGCTATCCCATTCAACAGATTCCATCAATCTAGAGTATATTAAATA
>JAHRAP010000107.1 GCA_020027255.1 Nitrosopumilaceae archaeon
TAACGAGTCTGAATTTTCTAGTTCTTGTAATACATTTTGTCTTATTTTTAATAAATTTGGTTCTGTATCACATCTGCTGAAGTTGGAATAATTGAAGATCGTAAAAAAAATAACATGACTGTAAATTCATTGGCATTAAATCCAATGACAAATGTAAATCTACTTGATTTTGATGCTGAAGAATATCTATATAATTTTGATTATGGTGATGTAACTGAACATGATAATTTTACATTACGTGAATTCACGATCATTGCGGATGATAACATGTCGATGGAAATTTCTCCAGGCGTGTTTTTCAATACTTGGACATTTAATGAGAGTGTTCCTGGGCCCACGATTCGAGTTACTGAAGGTGATCACGTGCGTATAAATTTTATCAATAACGGAGATAATGATCATACGTTGCATTTTCATGGCATCCATGACGCTGAAATGGATGGTGTATTTGAAGTTGTAGGTCCTGGAGGACAATTTGTTTATGAATGGATTGCATCTCCTGTAGGTATACATCCATACCATTGTCATGTTATGCCTTTGGAAGAACATATTGGTCATGGTCTATATGGAGTTTATATCGTAGATCCTAAGGAAGGTAGACAACAAGCAGATGAAATGATAATGGTATTAAACGGATTTGACACTGATTTTGATATGGAAAATAATTTCTATGCTGCAAACACAATTCCATTTTATTACCAAAGCAACCCTATTAAAATAGATTCAGAAGAACTAATTAGAATTTATGTGCTAAATATGATTGAATTCGATCCAATAAATAATTTGCATTTACACGGAAATTTGTATAGTTATTACCCTACCGGAACTGATTCTCTTCCTTCTATTTTTACAGATATGATTACGCTTTCTCAAACGGAGCGCGGAATAATTGAATTTGAATACTCCATACCTGGAAAATATCTTTTTCATGCTCACAAAGTAGAATTTTCTGAGAAAGGTTGGACTGGAATATTTTTAGTACAATGATCTTGCAGTGAATCTATTGATAAAAACAAAATATGTTATAATATTACCTTTATTTCTAATATTGCTGATGGTGTTATATTTTAATAATATCTCCATTATGAAATTAGGTACACCATTACCTCAAATAACTATCGAAAAAGTTAATTTTTTAGATTCTGAAATACTAATAACTGTTAGAAATATTGGACATGTGCCAATAAACATAGTGATAGCAGATGTCAATGATAGAATACAACCTGCAATTATTGAACCTAGCAGAAATTTAGAAAGATTCGCCACCGCGTTAGTTCATATTCCATTTGAATGGGACGAATCTAAGCCATATGTGATTGGTCTAACTACTGAAAATGGTATTAGATTTGAGAAAGAGATAAAATCCGCATTTCCTTCTTTACATCCTAGTTTAGATATTATATTATTACTAATATCTTTAGGAGTTTATGTAGGAATATTTCCAATAATCATCGGCTTGTCATGGTTACCACTAATGAAACAATTAGAGCAAAAATATGATTTCTTTCTATCTCTCACTGTGGGGTTGTTGCTTTTTATAGTCGTAGACACGTCGATAGAATTATTTGATTTATCTGCAACTCTTGATATTTTTAATAACCAAATGTTAATATTGACAATTATTCTCTTGACCATTTTCGGATTATACCATCTCGATCATAAGATAATGCACATCTATAACAATAAGCGGTCAAAAACCATGCCTATTGTTATGGGATTGATGATTTCTATTGGAATTGGATTTCATAATTTCGGGGAGGGTGTAATGATAGGCACATCAATAAATTTAGGTGAACTCGCATTGGGCAGTTTTTTAATAATTGGATTCGCTTTGCATAACATCACAGAAGGTGTAGCAATAGCTACGCCATTAACTAAAGAAAAAATAATGCTTAAAAATATATTAATTTTATTATTGATATCTGGAACGCCAACAATATTTGGTATTTTGATAGGTGGGTTTACAAATTCTGTAGTCGGAAATATAATATTCATTTCTCTTGGAGTCGGATCCATAATTTACGTAATACTAACCATCACGAAATGGTTATACAAACATAATTTAATAATGCACCAAAATGTTATGATTGGAATTTCTTTAGGAATGTGTGTTATGTATTTAACAAGTATTGTTATATGAAAACTTATAATTAACATAATAAAGCTAATATTTCACACTGAATCACAAATTTAATAAGTCTTTAATATAAATTATTTTAGTAAAAAACAAGAAATGACAACTAATAACTGTAGAAAAATATTGATATTTTCTATTTTTTCATTGTTATTATTTGATGTTGTATTTGTTAGTAGTACAGAAAACACTGACATTTCACTCACAATAGAATATCCTTCATATGAAACTGGCGATGTCATTAATGTGACTGGTAAAATAAATTCTAATATCTATGATTCAACTCCAATAATACTTCGCATAATTGATAACACTGACAATATCATAACAGTGGACCAATTTACTCCTAGTCATGACGGTATTTTTCAAAAATCTTATTTGATATCTGGCCCATTATGGAAATCATCTGGCGAATACTTTATAATTGTAAATTATGATACACATAAAAACCAAACATCATTTTCATTAAATAATAATGAAAATAATTACACTCTTACATTCCAAAATTTAAGCCCAAACCAATTAACCCAAGATGATCCAAACCAATTAACCCTCGAAGAATCAATGGTATGCGGTCCTGGCACTATTGAAAAAGATGGTATGTGTATTCCAGAAGTTGATAAAGAACCAATAGGAGGCGGAGGATGTTTAATAGCTACTGCAGCGTATGACGATTCTGAATTATCATCACAAATACAATCTCTAAGGCATATACGTGACAACATTTTGTTGAATACAAAATCTGGACAAACATTTATGCAAGTTTTTAATAGTTTTTATTAT
Organism: Nitrosopumilaceae archaeon; assembly: GCA_020027255.1. Classification (GTDB taxonomy): domain Archaea; phylum Thermoproteota; class Nitrososphaeria; order Nitrososphaerales; family Nitrosopumilaceae; genus WTHC01. The sequence continues at coordinate 2,918 of JAHRAP010000107.1, forward strand.
TCTTTTTCACCATACATAGCTGATTTAGAACGTGAAAATCAAATATTAAAACAAGCTGTAAAGATTACAGTAACACCACTATTATACACATTCTCTATTCTAGATACGGAAATTAATTCTGAGAATGAAATGATCTTTTATGGATTAATAGTAATATCATTAAATATGTTAATATATTTCATTTTACCATTTACCGTATTTAATAAAATCAAGTACTTGTTAAATCATAAGTAATCTGACAAATATCTATATCG
>JAHRAP010000111.1 GCA_020027255.1 Nitrosopumilaceae archaeon
ATAGAGCTGTTAATTCTTTCATATGACAACCCCATAGATTTTAATAAATCAAATTCTTTGCCAGTTAATATTTTTTCAGTCGTGATTATTTCCTTAATTGTTTTATTTTCAGTTAAAGATTTTTTAAATAGCATCGATGCCTTATTATACCCTATTTTTGGTGCTAGCAAAGTAATCATAACTGGACTTCTTGCTATATGTGCCTTCAAAGTTTTTTCATTAGCTGTTATACCCTCTATTAAATTAGATGAAAATATAGGCAAAAAATTTGTTAGTATATCTATTGATTCTAAAATACATTTTACCATAATGGGCATCATTACATTTAGTTCAAATTGTCCACTTTGTACTGAATGTGATACTGTGGTATCATTACCAATTATTCTAAAACAGATCATATTCATACATTCTGCCAGTGAAGGATTAATTTTTCCTGGCATGATTGAAGAACCTGCATGTACTGTGGGTATGACAATCTCTCCTAATCCTGCTATTGGACCTGATGACATTAATCTGATATCATTTGAGATTCTATTGATTTCCAATGCAAAGTTTTTGATAGATGAAGATAAATTTGCTATAGAAAACCTACTTTGAGTGGCGTATTGCAAATTCCTCTCAGATCTCAAATCCAATTTAGATATTTTTTTTAATTCTTTAATTACTGTCTCGCGATATTGTTTATTTGTATTTGTTCCTGTCCCTACAGCTGTACCGCCTAAAGCAACATATTCTAATTCCTTACTCGCATTAATTATATAATTTAGCGATTTTTCAATTGCTTTCGCATACGCACCAAATTCACTTCCTAACGTTACTGGAACTGCATCCATCAAATGAGTACGACCAATCTTCTTGATCGACGAAAATTGTTTTGCTTTTTTTGTTAAGCTTTTTTGGACTTTTGCTATATGGTACAAACATGATTTTAAATCATTTAATATTGCTATGTTCATCGCAGTAGGAAATGTGTCATTACTTGATTGTGACATATTTACATGATCATTTGGATTTATGCATTCATATTGCCCTCTCTTCTTACCAAATATCTCTAGTGATATATTTGTTATTACTTCGTTTACGTTCATATGTAACGCAGTACCTGCTCCAGAATTTATTGAATCTATTACTATTTGATCCATATGTTTTCCTGCATGCATCATTTTACAGGCTTTTACTATAGCATTGCCTATTTTCTTATTCAGCGTTGCATTCTTCATATTAGCTATCGCCGCAGCTTGTTTTATCATTATAAATGCTTTAATCAATTTCTCATGTGATCTAATCTCTGTTGTATGATATTGCTTCATTGCTCTAGTAGTGAACGGTCCGTAGTACGCATCGTCAGGTAATTCAATTGGGCCTAAAGAATCAACATCGATCCTCATTTTATTATTGATTTTTTGCAATCTCAACGAATCATTACAGAATTGTATATATAATTAATAAAGGTTGATAGTCTCATTTGCATTAAAGTTATATTATTCTAACCAAATGTTTGTTTCATGAGTTTCAATAAATCTGTATTAATATGCGATCCTGTGGATCCTATATTACACAAAATATTGAAAGCCGGAGGATTGAATATAACATATAACCCTACAATCACAAATGATGAGTTGGTTGAAGTAATAAAAGATTTTAACATAGTAGTAATTAGAAGTAGAACTAAATTAACTAAAAATCTGATTGAGAAAACTGACAAATGCATAATTATTGCGCGTGTAGGTGTTGGACTAGATAATATAGATCTAAAAGCTGCCTATCAAAAAAATATTAAAGTTATTAATTCGGCAGAAAGTGCAGCTACTGCCGTTGCAGAATTGGTTTTGTGTTTATTACTAACTTTATCTAGGCAAATAATAAAGGCAAATGATGGTATAAAAAACAACAAATGGTTGAAAAAAGAACTTGTAGGATCTGAACTGAAAGGCAAATATCTCGGTATTATTGGTCTTGGTAACGTTGGAAAAAGATTATCTAGATTAGCTCGAGGATTAAATATGAATATAATTGGATATGATATTAACCCAATAGACGAAACTTACTCTAGAGAAATAGGATTAATCAAAACTGATCTTAACACACTATTAAAAAGCTCTGATTATGTATCATTACACATACCTTTGATTGATTCAACATATCACTTAATAGACAAAAATGAATTAGACATGATGAAAGAAACAGCAATTCTCATAAATACATCTAGAGGTGGGATTGTTGATGAAGAATCTCTTTACCACGCACTCAAAAATGGTGATATAGCTGGCGCTGCACTCGATGTATTTGAAAAAGAACCCGCATTAGAAACAAAATTGATAGATCTTCAGAATGTGATATTAACCCCACATATAGGTGCGCAAACTAGAGAAGCACAATCTCTAGCTGCCAATGTGATTGCAGAAAAAATCATATATCATCTTAAAACTACAAGCTAAAATAAACAACCAGTAAATATTATTTGATGTATCTTACCTAGTTTCGTTATAGTTCCAGATCCTAACTGTCTAAAAATATTATCCAAAATTCTAAATATGTATCTATACTTCATATAACAATGAAGTACCAAGATTTGAGCTGGTTGAAATTATGGCAAGAAAATCGTGCTGAAATACGAAAAAAAGCTGTACTTTGGAGAAAACAGCACTCATTAACCAAAATAGACAAACCTAGTAGAATAAAACGTGCACGCAGATTAGGCTATAAAGCTAAACCTGGAATCATAATAGTAAGAATGCGTGTTGGAGCTGGCGGCATGCGTAAAAATCGCCCTAAAGGCGGAAGACGACCAAAACATTTGGGTGTATCTAGAATAAAAGGGCGTACAAATATGAAACAAGTTGCCGAAAATAGAGTTGCTCAAAGATATAGTAATATGACGATTCTTGGTTCTTATTTCTTATATGGCGATTCAATGCATTATTGGTACGAGGTAGTGTTGGCAGATCAATACAACAGTAACGTGATCAAAGACATACATCTCAAAAACAGAATAGCTGTAACTACATAAATAAATCCTATTATTATATCATGATGAATAACCTAACTGGACAACTATTCATTTATTAAATCTTGTATTTTCATTTCTAAATTGTAACCTTGCCCAAATACTACATCTCGTAATATTCCATTCCTATCTATTATTATAGTTGATGGTGTTCCTTGTAATGAGAACAATTCAAATGTTTCAGTAATGTATTCTTTAGATTTTAAGTATGCTGTGACATTGTTTTTTATTTTATTCTGATAGTCCATACCGCGTGAATCAAAATCTGGGATTTGGTTATAAATAAAATTCATAATCCTATGACTATCTATATGGTTTGTTTCTTGCTTGATTAATGAATCCATAGCTATTGAAAATGGTATTTTATATTTTAATTTCTTATTGTCGTCGAGATAATTGTATTGACTCAAAATTTTTTGAGTCTCTCCAATCACAACATTATCTGTCAATAATAATTTTAAATTCTCTAATGTATTTTTATCAAAATCTTCAAATGCAGTCGCAATTCCTAATGCTGTCACACCATCAGATTTATGTTTATGATAAACATCTATCACGTTTGGTATTCCATATATAAAACATCCAGGACAATTCACTTGGAAAACTTCTATAATGATTATTTGATCTTTTTCTACATCTATATTTGTTGGAATTCCTTGAACCCATG
>JAHRAP010000010.1 GCA_020027255.1 Nitrosopumilaceae archaeon
TGACTGGAGTTCAGACGTGTGCTCTTCCGATCTGTAAAACAATGTTGAATATCGCTTAGTTTTATGCCCTCCTTTTTTTCCATATTTCAATATTTTTTTAGCGTACTCCTTAATTAAATAAGGATATAGCAAGATTCTATAATCGTCTTTTAAATCATCATTAAATATTTCATCATATTTGTTGCCTCTTGGCAAAAATTGAGACGGAGAACTATAAGCTTCTGTAGGACGTTGCTCTATTCCTGCCACCAATGCTTGTATTGCATCTTTTGCAACTATAACTTTCTTGTGATTATCTGGCAGATATTTATTATATGTAGGATCTCCCACATATTCTGCTTGTTGAGATTTGGTTTTTGTATCAAATGCACCTGCTTGTATTTCGTAAAAATATTCGTAGCTTTTTAATTGAGATTTAATTGATTTATGAAAATCCATGAGTGACACCAAATCTTTTCCACGAACAGAATTTTGTGAATTTCTATATTTTGTTATATTATTTTGTTCTTGTTCATCATCAGCTTTTATTATTGTAGCTGTAATACTTCCTTCCATGTTATTTGTCCGTTTGGCTCTATCTAATATTGAATTTGATGTTTGAGCTCCGTTTACTATTTGTGGAGCATATAATGTTATTACATTGTCATCACACACATCAAAATCACTAACAACAATAGTTATGCCATTGTTATAATAAAAAAACTTGTTTGGTGCATTTTGCAAAGTCTCTCTTAGTCCTTTATTTACTGTAGTTTTAAACTGCATCCACTGTCTTATATTTGATTCAAAAACATAGTCTCTATTCTGTACAATAAATTCAGTAAGTGCTCTGAGCTTTAATATTCCCAATATTGTATTGTCATGATGTAACATCTTCTCAAGTTTTATAGATGACTTTTTGCCTGCTGCAGGTTTTTTTATACGTGCCCATAATATGCGGACGATTCTGTTTATATCTACGATGTCAATTTCATCATTATAGTATTTGACTTCTTGGTCTGTTACATAGCAGCATTTAACCTTTAAATTCATTTCACGTATTTTGGTTACTAGGTGAGCTAATTCTGGCCTCATCTTAGTTACATCTTTATTTAAAAGATTTTTCACATCATCTTTAAATTTTCTTATTGCATCTATAGAATGAGATGCGCCATACTTTGACTGAAATAATCTTATTTCGTCATTAGAAAAATCCACTGGTAAATAAGCATCTATTCCTAAATCATTAGCACCATCGACTATGGCATCTGAAGCATCGTCACACGTAGCTTCAAAAACTCTTGTTAGCACCCAATGTAAAAAATTATTGCCTTTTTCAGTTTCACTCTTGGAAATTTTTACATATTCATATATGCTGTGTTTGATATTTTCAGAAAATCCTTCTAGAGGTTCGTCTTTTGCAATTTTTTCAAAACCAGATATGTATCCTAATAAACCTGTATAATTTTTTAACATTACCAATTACATATCACCATATATTTAGAAAACATGGTAATTACATAATAACTTTAATTCAATTTTTTATATGATGTACAAATTTGATACTCAAACAAGGTGAGAAAGGGAATTGAACCCTTATAAATAGGCTTTGCAGGCCCACGCATAACCATTCTGCCATCTCACCGACATAAAAAACATGTCATCCAAATTAATTCTTTATATTATATTTTAGCGATAGATTTTGACGCAAATTTAATATCACTTGCTTTTACAGTTTTTCGTTTTGCGTGATTGGATATATCGACAGCATTTCTAGCTATGGTTCTTGCAATTTCTTCTATTATATTTCTTAATTCATTGGCAGATTCGTCACTAACTCTCTCCGCGCCTGCTTTTTTTAATATTCGATACATTGCAGATAGTCCAAGTTCAGATGACTTCATGAAACTAAAAATCATTAATTATACAAAAACTTTAGGTTAATTTAATAATGCATTTTAATCTTATTGATATTTGATACCATGGATAATTGATTCACATATACACATGAATGACCAAGAATACGATCTCATAATTGAATACATATCTAACTTCATGAGCCAAAATCACATGAAAGCATGTTGCGTTTCTACAGACTACTCTTCTTCAATCAAAACTATGTCATTATCAAAAAAATCACGATTATTTTTACCTTTTGTTGGAATACATCCAAACCAAATTGAAGATAACATAGAACTTTTTATGGAGTTCGCTGAACATAATATTGATCAAATAGAAGGTATCGGAGAAATAGGACTAGATAAAACATATAATCCTTCTAATAGTGAATTTAAAAAACAAATTGCATATTTTATGATACAATTGGAACTTGCAGAAAAATTTAAGAAACCTGTATCCATCCATTCTAGAAATGCTATAAATATAATATGTTCAATAATACCTTCATATTCCATATCTAATGTATCTTTGCACTGGTTTGACGGAAGCCAAAAACAATTAAAGCTCGCTATGGATCTTGGATTTTTTGTTTCATATGGTCCATTACTGGTTTATGCTAAAGATAAACAATCTTTATTATTGCATACTGATATTAATAAAATATTACTAGAGACAGACGGTCCTGTAAGATTTTCTAGATGTTTTAAACACCGTCCCACACAAATATCTTTCATGCCTAGCATATTATTTGCTGCGTCTAAATTATTAAATGTGTCATATCCAGATCTTACCGCAATATTAGAAAAAAATTCTAACAATTTTTTGTGTATATAGATATAAAAACACCATTTTTGATTATAATGTTGTGAATAAAATCAAAAAACTATCCATGGAAGTTTTGTCTAAACATAAAATTCACTTCAGTGCAAATTTCGCTGACAACAAAAAAGCATTAGATAAAATTACAATAATTAGATCTAAAAGCTTAAAAAATAAACTTGCAGGTTTTATAACTAAAATAATGAAAACTGAAATCCGTAATGATAAATTTAAAACAAATATGACAGAATCTCCAACTAACGAATCTCCAACT
>JAHRAP010000013.1 GCA_020027255.1 Nitrosopumilaceae archaeon
ATATATGGTTAATAAAATAAAATCAATTATATCAATATCAATATGAGACATATTAACTTGGATATATTCTTTCTATTATTTTTTTGTCAATTAAAACTTGAGCATTTTTGTTTGGTATTGTAGCAATATCTTCACATTTAAAAGGACCGTAATTACTTAAATCAAATCCCATTATTATATCCATATCATGTAGGAATCTAACAACAACAAGTTTAGTTTTGAATTCCTCAGAAACAGATTGAATGAATTTATATCTGCCATGAAGTATTGCGTTTATTATAACGTCTTTATCAAATTCAAATTTACGGTATGCGTCTAACATCCATTGTTCTATATCTAATAAATTTTTTGTGGTATGCAATTTAAGAGATTTATCCAACCTAGATTTAATAAGTAACAAGATCATATCTAATGAAATACCAATAAGCGTATCTTTAATTTTAATTTCTACATTATCGTATTCTTCAGCTTTTATTTTATCAAGGAATAAAGACACATCTATATAAAAATTTGAATTTATTTCTTGAATTAATTCAGTTTCCATCTCACGTGAGGCTGTTACATACAGAGAATTGAGATTGATTTTGTCATTTTCTGTCATTGAGAAGCTCACAAATCCTTAAATGCCTGATCATTATGCTTTAGCTTAAGATGCGAAATTGCCATATAAAGTAATTGATGGAAATGTAACTCAGATTAGATATTCTGGCCAAGATGTATTTACAAGAATAAAATCTGACAATATAAAGTTTATCGATTTGCAATTTTCAAGTTTAGTTGGACGATTTCATCATACTACAATATCTGCAAATACATTTACGTCTGATCAAATGGAAGATGGTTTACCAAAATTAGATGGATCTTCAATAGTGGGATTCACTAGTATTGATGACTCTGACCTAATTTTAAAACCAGACCCAAATTCTTATTCTGTGATACCGTGGATGACTGATAAAAAAACTGCAAGGTTAATATGCGATGTTTATTGGGGAAAAGAGAGAGGAAGATTAGAAAGAGATCCTAGAGGAATAGCTCAGAAAGCAGAACTATATATTAATGAACAAATGTTCGATTATAGTTTATGGGGACCTGAAGTAGAATTTTTTGTGTTTGATAAAATTCATTGGGATGTATTAACGCCATACAAAGGCCAATCATATTCAATAGAATCTAAAGAAGCTCCGTGGAGCGAAGATGGAACTGGATATCCTATGGGATTAAAAGAGGGGTACTATCCAAGTACCCCTTCAGACACATTAACTCCATTTAGAAATGAATGTGTAGATATTTTAAATGAACATTTTGGTATTCTTTGTGATAATCATCATCACGAAGTTGCTACTGCTGGTCAATGCGAAATAGATATTAAATATGATCATCTTACTAATGCAGCTGATGCAACACAAACATACAAATTTGTGGTCCGTAATGTTGCACAAAGATATGGAAAAATAGCCACCATGATGCCAAAACCAATATCTATGGATGCAGGATCTGGGATGCATACGAATGTTAGCTTGTGGAAAAATAACTCAAATGTTTTTTATGATGAAGATGATGATGATGGTTTAAGTCAAATTGGAAGATATTTTTGTGGGGGGATAATTAAGCACGCTAAAGCGTTAACTGCCATATCTAACCCTACAACTAACTCTTATCATAGATTGGTACCTGGTTATGAGGCTCCAGCATACATCGCATGGAGTACTAGTAATAGATCAGCAATAGTAAGAGTGCCACAACATTTTAAAAACAAAAAATATTCATATTTAAAGAGGTTAGAATTCAGGGCGCCTGATCCTTCAGCCAATCCGTATTTGGTTTTTGCGTCAGTGCTTACCGCAGGCATAGATGGTATTAAGAAAAAAATAGAGCCGGGCAGCCAAGTACACGAAGATATATTTAAAATGTCCAAAATAGAGAGAGCTAAACGAGGTATAGATGTATTGCCATCTAATTTAGGTGAAGCTTTAGACGAATTGGAATGTGATAGAAATTTCTTAAATCCTGTGTTTTCAAATGATGTTATAGACAAGGTAATAGAATTAGAAAGAAAAGACCAGAGAGAAATTTCAATAAGACCACATCCTCATGAATTTTATCTGTACTTTGATGTATGAAAAAAGTTCTACATAATTCAAAATATTAAATAAAATAAAAGAATGGGTTACATATCCATTCCAGGCATTCCACCCATTCCAGGCATTCCACCCATTCCGCCTTCAGCTCCAGGTGGAGGGCCAGCAGATTTTGCAGTAGCAATTACGTCGTCTATTCTAAGTATCATACACGCAGCTTCTGACGCTGCAGAGATTATTTGATGTTTTACAGATAATGGTTCCACTATATCACTAGACTTCATATTCACAATACGGCTTTTCATTACATCTATCCCAGTCCATTTTTCGTCCTTAATTTGTTTAGAGCGTAGATTAGCTAATGTATCTATTGAATCCATTCCAGCATTTTCTGCTAACGCTAATGGTATAGATTCTAATGCGTTAGCGAATTTTTCCACAGCTAATTGTTCTCTGCCTTCAAGTGTTTTGGCCCAAGTTCTAAGTTTGGTGGCTGCATATGTTTCAGGAGCACCACCGCCAGCTACAATTAAAGGATGTTCCATAACATCCCTAACTACCATAATCGCATCGTGTACAGATCGTTCTACTTCATCTACTACTCTTTGAGATCCTCCTCGTAGTAGAAGTGTAACTGAACGTGGATGTTTACAACCTTCAACAAAAACCCATTTGTCTTCTTCAATAGATCTTTCTTCAACAATACTAGCTTCTCCCAATTCATTTTCATTTAAATCGTCCAGATTAGTTATTATTCTTGCACCTGTAGCTCGCGCAAGCTTTGTCATGTCACTTTCTTTGATTCTCCTGACAGCAATTATACCAGATTTAGCAAAATAATGTTGCGCCATATCATCAATACCTTTTTGACATAATACAACATTAGCATTATTTTGTATTATCTTATCAACCATATTTTTTAACATTCTATTTTCTTCATCAAGAAATGCTTTCATTTGTTGTGGATTAGAAATATTAATTTTAGCATCCGTCTCTGTCTTGTTTATTTCAAGAGCTGTATTAATCAATGCTATTTTAGCATTATCTATTTTTTTTGGCATACCACCATGTACGATTTCTTTGTCTATCACAATGCCTTCTATTAAATTAGAATCCCTTATTGACCCGCCTGATTTTTTTTCTACTTTGATATCGTCAACATCGACATTATAATCACTTCCGTTTTTTTCTGCTACAGCTAAAACAGATTTTACTACTATCTTTGCAAGCTCATCTGATTCTTTTCTGACCAGCTTTGTTTGCATTGCAGTTTTTGCTATTTTGAATAGAATTGACTTATCGTCAGCTGGTATTTTATCTGCAATATCTTGTAAAAGATCTTTGGTTTTATTAGCGGCTTTTCTATAACCATCGACTACTATTGTAGGGTGAACATCTAAATTTAGTAAAGATTCTGCGTTTTCTAACAAAGATCCAGCCAATATCACGGCAGAAGTAGTACCGTCTCCAACTTCATTATCTGTTGTTTTAGAAATTTCTACCAGCATTTTTGCAGCTGGGTGTTGTACATCAATTTCTTTAAGAATTGTAGCACCATCATTGGTGATTGTTACGTCTCCCAAAGAATCAACGAGCATTTTATCCATACCTCTAGGTCCAAGACTAGTACGAACTATTTCAGATATGATCTTACTAGCAGATATGTTATTTTTTTGTGCTTCACGTCCTTTAGTTTCGTTAGCGCCTTCTTTTAATAATACCACAGGTAAAGTGCCCTTTGGGGTTTGCATACTCATAAATATATGAAATAAATTCCCTTTTTTATACTTATTTCATAATATACCAAAATTAAAAAAACATATTAAGTAAAAATTTTATTTATATGAAATGTGTAATTTTTCCCATAAACAAAAATACGATATGATTTTTTCGTTGTTAGAAAATCATAATGATTTGTTTGCTAACTCCATACCGTTAATTGCTAGTGAAAATGTTACTAGCCCAGCAGTAAGGGAAGTCATGTTATCAGATTTTGCTAATAGATATGCAGAAGGGTGGCCAGGAGAGAGAGTATATGCTGGCTGCAAATACATTGATGAAGTTGAGTTAGAATGTATGGAGTTAGCAAAAAAATTATATGGTGCAGAATTTGCCGATGTCAGAGCTATATCAGGAGTAGTAGCGAATTTGGTAATATATTCGGCATTCACTTCTCCTGGAGATATAATGATGTGTATGCCAATTTCTGTAGGTGGGCACATCTCACATGGTAAAAAAGAATATCATGGAACTGCAGGATTGGTACATGGATTAGGCATAGAATCATTTCCATTTGATAAAGACAATATGAATATAGATATAGATAAAACAATTAACAAAATAAAAAAGTTAGAAAATAATAAAATCCCAAAATTAGCTATGTTTGGCGGATCATTATTTTTATTCCCACATCCAGTTAAAGAAATATCAGATATTTTAAAAGAATACAATATACATATTAATTATGACGCGGCACATGTAGCAGGACTGATAGCTGGAAAACAATTCCAAGATCCATTAAAAGAAGGAGCTGATACTATGACTATGAGCACTCATAAAACTTTGTTTGGACCTCAAGGAGGTTTGGTGTTATCACACAATAAATATGGTGAAAATATCAAAAAAGCTACATTTCCAGGTATGACTAGCAATCACCATATACACCACATGGCAGCTAAAGCTATAACATTCATAGAAGCATTAGAATTTGGGCAGTCTTATGCAAAGGACATTATTAATAATGCAAAAACATTAGCTGAAACATTGAATGAGTTGGGTTTTAATGTACTTGGTGAAAAAAATGGATTTACAAAATCACATCAAATTGTAATAGATGTAACAAAATATTCTGATGGTGGTAAAGCAGAAGTGGAGTTAGAAAGATCAAATATAATTGTTAACAGACAATTAATTCCTGGAGATATTAAAGCTGGTAGAAATTATTTTAATCCTGGAGGAATACGGCTAGGAGTATCAGAAATAACAAGATTAGGTATGAAAAAATCAGAAATGAAACAAATAGCAGAATTCATTAAGAGTGTAATTATCAACAAAAAAGAACCTACAAAAATACTAAATAAAATAAAATTATTTAGAAATAATTTTCAAACTGTAAGATATTGTTTTGACAACAAAACTAAAGCGTATGAATATGTAAAAGTTAAATGAGATTAAGTTATGAAATCTGAAATAATAGATTGTGTTTTATTTCTCTGTCCAAAAATCAAATCTATTTCTTTAGATAAAAATAATATTCTGTTTTTAATATAAGATCCAACAGAATATTTTTTTGTTAGTCTAATAGCAAAAGAGAGATATTTTTCCACAGTAGGTCTCGTTATAGTTTGAACCAACTTATTTCCACAGCTACAACAAAAAAAAAGTGGTACCCTTCTATATTTTTTACCACATGAAGTACATCTAAATTTCTGTGTAGTATATGCTCTGAGATTACCCATTATATCAGGTATTATATGAGTAGTTATCAAGTTAGAAATCATTTCATCTGTATTGATAGAATTTATAATGTCAGCGTTTCGTATTTGTAAATCAAATTTGTCCAACATAGAACTCAATGAGGCGTAAGCACTACGAGATTTAGAAACAGTCAATGTAGAAGTGTTATGTGTATAATGATATCCATAAAATTGTTTTTTTGTATCAAGTTTTGATTTAATTAGCTCTACAGATTTAATATCAGCCGCCTTTTGTTTTGCTATAGTAGATTTAAAAAAAGAGATAGGGTATCTTTTAGTTATTTCTAAATTATGTGCTTGTGATTGTGATTCGTGTGGGATTACCAGAGGTTGTACCAGTAATGGAGCATCCATTAGGCCTCCTATTTTGGAAGACAAGAAATTTTTAGAAAAATTTAGGAATACATCCATTAGGAGTATTATTGAATCCGCGTCACCGTCAGCATCTCTGCGTTTAGCAGAATGCCAATTAGGAGTTGCAAAACATACATGTGTTTTAGTAAATCCTATTATTCTACCTACAATACCAACAGATGTATGTGGAGCCAGCCCAATTATTAAATGTCCTATGAGATTGTTTATATTATTAGAATTGTAAAATGGTTTTTTGTTGTGTATTTTTTTTAGTTCCATATCAATGTATTTAGATATTTTAATCAAAGATTTACCACATTCATATGGAATTATAATATCTTGCATCCGTAATTCTATCATTTGATTTAAATCTGTTAATGGATTATTTTCTATATCTTTCGTGTATCCAAGTTTTTTAAGCTGTGTGAGACTTGTGTTTATCCATTTTGGTTTAAAATGTGTTAATGGAGAATTAGTAGAATCAAATCTAATAGTACCGTCTTTAAATACACTTAGATCTAGATTTTGTCTAATTATTCCTTTCTCTAGAGGTTCTGCGATTTTATTTTGTCCTGTCAACTCTTTAACACCTTTAAATGGAGAACCGGCACGGATTCCAATGTTTTTTTGGGCGTTTAGTAATTCGTCTTTAAGTGCAAATACATTCTTAAAATACTCTACACAATGCCTATTACATTTTTTGCATATTTTGGTATTGTTATGTGTTTTACAAAAAATACATGTATAAATAATTTTGGTTTTATTGTCACAGTTTTTACATTTTATACCAATTGAAGTATTATTACATTTTGAACAAACTTTGTTGTGTATAACAACATGAAAATCTTGATTATGAGATGCTTTACATATGTCTCTTGAGATTCCACCTATGCTTCCAGTTGGAAATATTACATGGATTGGTGGCTTCATTTTACGCATGGCTGCTTTTTCTGGACGGCCTATTCTGACACCTATAATTGTTGAAGATTTATTACATATTTGGATTCCAGATGAATTAGATAGTATTTTTAATATTGAATTTGAATTGAATGTTATTTGTTTTTTAAAAAGTAATATATCAAATATTTTTTTGTCCACCCCAACTATAGACAATGTATTTTGTTTAGATGGGATATGTGGAACTCCAAGTTTTTCTAGTATATTTTTATAATGTTTTGTGTATGATATTTCATTAGTTTGTATTTTAATTGGAGTTAATAATTTTTGTAATTCTGAGACAGTAATTTGATCCCAGTAATATAGATATTTTGGGTGTAATGGTATTTTTAAATGTATAGAAAGATAGATTGCTTCGTCTAATGTAGGTATTTGTTTTAGAAATTTTTTTATATTGTATTTTTTTAAAGATTCATGTGTATTTAATTTCTCATATAATTCAGCTTCCCAATATTCTTCAACATAACCTGTAGGCATTAATTTAGAATTATTCTCTAGGAAATCTCCAAATGATATCAAAATGTCTCCAAGATAAATGATTTTATCTATTTGATCTTTTATTTTTATCGCATGATCAACATTTTGAATTTTTATTACAGTACCATCTAGTAGTTTGACTATTGGTGAGTCTATAGAATCTACGAATGCGATTGTGGCACCTTTCCCAGGTTTGTCCATTTTAATTTGTGTACCTACTACGATTGAGTTTTCTAAAATTTCAGCAACCGCAGGACGTACTCCAACAGCAGTAAATCCAGTATTACAGGCACGTCCATATCTCAAACGAAAACCTCCAGTGTTATTTGGGGTAGAAAGAACAGATCTGCCAGCAATAACTTCTTTCATTCGTTTTGTAGATGTGTCTTCTTTGTCAGTTGTTTGAATTGCGCCTTTAAGATCATTAAGCCATTCCCATCCACTGAGGTTATAAAGCTCAATTCTTTTTTGTAGTTTTTTGGCACGACCTATGAGACCATCATTAAGTACCCTCAATGCACCACCTCTCACACGATTTGTTTTTATCCGTGTCATGTTTTTATGGTTAACGACTTCAAATGGATCAGTATCCACTCCAGTTAATTCCACTGGTAAATTTGAAATAACTTTTATAACATCGTCGTCAGATACATGGAATTGAAAATTTCCTTGAGCTTCACTTTCGTAAATTCTAAGTTCTTCAACAAATCTACCTGTTTCATCATCAAATGAATTTGCCTCGTATTTTGATAAACCTACTGCTTTTCTAATATAGTCAGCTATTAGTATGGTAACTGCGGATTCTGTTCCACCAGCAGATCTTATTGGGCCAGCTATAGATATAGATAAATATTCAGAACCATTTTTATTTTGTTTTATTTTTACATTATGAATTCCTTGTAATGGAGCTATTGTGACACCTTCTGTAACTATAGAAAGACCTACACGGATAGCTAAATCAAGCTTTTCTTGTATTGTTGTATTTGGTTTTACATAACTTCCAAGTGCAATGTCTTTGGCAATTTGTAATGCGGAGAGTTCTTTACCATTTTTTTTTAAAAGTAAACGCAGTGTATCAGATATGTCAATATCATGCATTTTAGCAACTCTGTCAGCAAGATCAAATGCGATTTTAGATTCCACTATTCCTGACGAATCTATTAATGTAGATTTTGCATGTGCGGATATTTCAAAATTTGTAAAAACTTGTTTTACTATATCTGTGTAATAATCAAAATAGAAATCAGGTATATTTTCCTTGTTTATATATATAAATAAATTAGATTTAGTACTCATTGAATGTGTTTAATTATTTTTTTCAATATTTTAAGATTATTTTTTTTCTCTAATAATGTACCAAGTACTAATATATCAGCACCTGCATTTGATAAGTTTTTGGCAGTAATATGATTGTTAATACCACCACCAACAATTAAAAAACCATCAAATACATTTCTGACGGCTTTGACCATTTCTGGAGTTACATTAGTAATAGAACCAGAGCCAGCTTCTAGATAAACGAATTTCATACCAAAAAATTTGGCTGCTAATGCATAAGCTGCAGCAATTTTATTTTTTTCAAATGGTATTCCTTTTGCAGATCCCACAAATTCAGCAGTGGTACCAGATCCAATTATTATATATGCTGTGGATAAAGGTTCTAGATTAAATTTTAATATGGCGGGAGCTGCTAATGCCTGAGCTTTTGAAATGAAATAAGGATTTTCAGAATTTAAAAGTGATGAAAATAAAATTGCGTCTGCGCCTGGAATGACTCCAGTTATGTTGCCAGGAAATAGTATTATTGGTAAAGATATGTTTTTTTTCAATTCGTTTACTAGTTTTATCATTTCCAATTGATCTATAATTGATGAACCGCCTACTAAAATAGCAGACACTCCAATATTTTCAGATTTTTTAGCAAGATCAATAGCTAATTTTATATCGATATTTTCTGAATCAATCAAAACAAATATGATTGTTTTTTTTAATTTTAATTGTTTTTTTAGTTCGTTTTTTATATTATTCA
>JAHRAP010000016.1 GCA_020027255.1 Nitrosopumilaceae archaeon
GACACCGACAGAAATTTTTTTTTTTTTTTTTGAAACCTTTTGAATCTTTATATTTATTATATTGAAATAAATTAAAATTAATTAAAAATAATAAAAATGTAGATTTTAATTCATTGATAGAGATTTGTATCAAACACGACGAAAATATTCTTACCAAATTCTTGATATACCGTGATCTTAGAACCAAAGGCTACATCGTCAAAGATGGTTTCGGATTCGGCTCTGATTTCAGAGTCTATGAGCGTGGCACATTCGGAGAAAAAGGTGCTAAATACTTAATATTTGGATTTGATGAAGGTAAACAAGAAAAAATATACAAACTACAAAAAAAAGTTGATCAAATAATACTTATGGGTAAAGAACCAATAATTGCAGTTATAGAAAGACGAGGCGAAATAATTTACTATAAAATATCTAAAATAGACTTTATAAAAAATACGAACAATTCTAATTTAAGCTTTATCTCATGATGTATTTGTAGCCCATTCGACTGCATATTTTAGCAAACTTTTTTTTTCAGCTTCAAAGAAGTCGTAAACTCTAACATATTTTATTTCATTATTCCATAGCTCATCAAAATCTTTTGTTTTTATTTCTATTCTAGATTTATCATTCCAGGAAGTAAACACATCTACAGATTCAAAATTTCTGCTCTGGTAATCAAATGTTTCGTTAGATGTACCAGTAAATGCAACTATGTTATTATGTATATCTTTAAAAATACCCATTTTTTCTGCGAACACTCCGTCAAGTTTTTCAGATCTCGGAATAGCAATTTTCAATTTGAATTTTTTGTTATTTATAATATATCGTAACATGTTAATTTTATCATTTTTTAGAATATCTTTGTTAGACGAGTTAATCTTCTGGTCATAAAAAAGTTTAGATAATATATTTAAATCTGAAGATCTAAATTTATTCCCAGTAATGATCTTTATCATCGCATTTTTATCATTAAAATTCTGAAAACCAAATGAAAGTGTGATGAGACTCTTTATTGTCACATATTCAATACATCTTTCATATATGATAGAATTACTTAAACATGGAAGGAAAAATTCAGAAATTAAATCATTTTTGTCAGATCTATATTGGTATTTTAATATTAATTTCCGTAAATTCAATAATATGTTACATTTGATTAAGTATTTAAATCACGAATTGAGTATTAATGCTCCCGCCGGGATTTGAACCCGGGATCATTGCCTTGAGAGGGCAATATGCTTAACCTGTCTACACCACAGGAGCTTTAGTACATAATCATTACAATTCAATTAAATAGTTTGATAAATTGTTTATTATCTTAATACAGCTACAATTCATAAGTTACTTGAACATAAAGTAATGTGTGATTAATGATTTTGATACATTAATAAATAAATTATCGAATTATAATTTTCCGGTAGCTATAGGCGGATGTAAAAATCATAAACATAACTTTGATTGTTGTGAATATAATATTACAATATTTAATAATTACCAAGACGAATTTGTTACACAATTAGACGACAGCTTAATTAAATTACATTATGGCAGTATGGGCGAGACTAGATCTGATGTTTTAATATTGTATGATGATATGAAAATAATCAATGATCAAAACTGGGATCTAAAAATATTTTTAACTAAAGTAAATAAAAACATAAATAAAATATCTAATGATTACATAAAAAATTGTTTGATAAATTCAATTATATATTCAGTTAAAACTAAACTTTGCATTCAATCATCTAACCCATTTTCTCCATTTTGGAAAAAATGTAGTGCTTTATTCATGTTGGATGCATTATTAATAATTAATTCGTGCAAGCTAAGCCCAGCTCATATTTTAGAATACGTTCATAGTTTTTCATATAATAAAATTAATTCTAAATTCTCCATAATTAATGATTGTATAGGTATTGAAAGAGCTACTACCACACTGTTGTCTCGAATGTATAAATCTACAATATGCTTATCTAATAAACTGAACAAAAACGATTCAAAAATAATTCAGGCCAAGTATAACTATATGATTAAAAATTCATTACTTCCCAATTGTTATCTATATTTAATGTATGCAAATCGTAAAAATTTACTTGAGTTAGAAAATATGATTCATGATAATGCTAGTATATATTACATGTTGAAAAATGGTTTTGATATTGAAAATAATACACTAGAAATTTATACGCAGGCAAAAATTATTCAAGACACTGCAAACGATTTATTAAATAATTTGTTTCGCATCTGGTAACTTTTTATAACCCGTGAGTAGATATTTTAATAATGGTAGATCAAGCATGTGGGTGCGAAGCCGATTCCGGAGATCCAAGTTACCAATGTGATTGTGGAATGCAAGGCACCTGTATATGTAGCGTAGATTGTACATGTACTGATTCTGTTTGCCAAGCAGCTGTACAACAATTAAAGAGTTAAACCAAAAATATTTTTTTTAATTATTTTTCGTTTATCCCCCACGATTTCACTAAATCTTTTCTAAATTTTTCTGACTGTTTTTCATCTAATGTTTCACCACAATTTTTGTGGGTAGGAACCACTATCATTCCATCTAATTTAAATTCCACTTCGTAGATGTGAACATTTGAACAATTACACATGATTATGTTTATAATCCTACCACTATATTTCTTATTTGAAACCTTTAACTAGGGATTAATTTTCATTTCTACATGGAAATGAGATTAATATTCATCATTATGCTTATGATTTTGTTACCACCGTCATCTGTATTTACTGTTTATGCACAATATATGCCAGGAGGAATTCAAAATGATGGTACTTGGTATGCTGGAGAAGGACTACAGCAAGGCGATTATTTTAGTTATTCTATGTGCTATTTTGAATACAAAAATTGCAGTCAATTTGAAATGAAATTTTGGGTTGTTGGAGAAATCACAGATGGAACAGAAAAAAAATGGTTATTAGATGTAGTTGTTATTGACGGCAATAAAATCATTAGAGGTGACATGGAAATAGGGAAAATAGCACCTGAACCAACTGGCGGTACTGACAATTTATCTGTTTATAGAGATGCATACAAATCCACCCTGGCATGGTTATCTGCATATGCAACTGCACCAACAGGAGATCTATTGGGAAAAGGCCCAAAAAGTTTTTCGCAACCATCGTGGGGTAAAATAGCATCCATTGGTGGAGATCAAATCACTCCTACCGAATCACAAACAATTTCTGTGCCAGCGGGGCAATTTGAGAGTGTGCTTATAACATGGAAAAGTGGTACCACGAATAAAATATGGGTTGTTGACAACTTCCCATTTCCAATTAAAGCTGATGCATTTGTTCAAGTATCTCAAGGAATCCCTCCGCAGCTTTATAAATTTGAATTGTTAGAATATGCACAACATGTAACATCAAATCCATTTGTAGGTATCTCTAGTACTGTTGATCCAAACAAACAACTAGGATGTCCTCAAGATTACGAATTCATTAAAGACATAAAAAACACTAATACGTTTACTATGATCGTTGAATATAAGTACGGGCCGGCCAACCCAATAGCTGGATGCGAAATAGAATGGTTTGTTGACTTCAAAAGACTTGTTAATGAAAGTGAACATGAATCTGAAGTACATTTTGATATATTGGTAGTTGATCCAAATTCTGAAGAATTGGTTGTAACTAGATCTATCGCACAAGAAGAGGGTCGCCAGAAACTTTTTACAACTTTGGGACAAGATCATAGATTCACTACAGTTAAAGAAACTGAAACTTCTGCTAAATACGCAATAATTGTATATGGTACTGGCCCTGAACAAATAGTTCCCCCGCCTGAAGAATTGGGATGGATATTAATAGATATAAACTTTGAACAAGGTGATATGGTTACAAATACCAATATTGATAATAAAACACCAACAGATCATAATGTGGTTAATACCAAGATCCCTGACTGGATTAGAAATAATGCTGGTTGGTGGGCTGACGGTAAAATACAAGATCAAGATTTCATATCTGGTATAGAATATTTAAT
>JAHRAP010000019.1 GCA_020027255.1 Nitrosopumilaceae archaeon
GTTAAATATAATAAATCTATAATAATTAAAAACATTAATCTTAATGTTTACGAAAATGATTTTTTATGTATAATTGGGCCAAACGGAGCTGGTAAAACTACACTTTTTTCATGTATGCTCGGAATGATAAACCAGTATTACGGCACAATCAAATTTTTTGGTGAAGACATACAAAAATCACAAAAATATCTAAAACATATAGGATATGTACAACAAAAACCACAATTCGATAAAAATTTTCCTGTTACTGTCAACGAAGTGATTAAAATGGGATTAAATCAAAATCATAATGATGATAGAATAGATGAAGTTTTACAACAAGTCTGGATACATGAACTGGCGCACAAACGTATTGGTGAATTATCCGCAGGACAGCAACAGAGAGTCTTTATAGCTAAAGCACTAGTTGGCCGTCCTAAAATTTTAATTTTAGACGAACCTGTGACTGGAATAGACAAACACAGTACCGAATTATTTTATGGGATATTAACTAAACTTCATCAAAACAAAATTACTATAATATGGTCATCTCACGATTTGAATGCAGTTCATATGTTGGCTAATAAAGTTGCATGTTTAAACAGAACATTGTTTTTTCATGGCATCTCCAAAGATTTCTTTAATAATAATAATCTATTAAAAAAATACTCAGAATCATCTATGCAAGAACATATCCAAAACCACAAAAATGATCTTTGAAATACTATCTTATAGCTTCATACATAGAGCCATCGTCTCTGGTATTGCTATAGCTATATTATGTTCTGTTGTAGGGATGTTTCTAGTTTTACGACGGTATTCATTATTTGGTGATGCTATAGCACATTCATCATTTGGTGGTATAGCCATGGGTCTTCTACTAGGTATATATCCAATATGGACCGCTTATATAATTTCATTATCAAGTGCTATTATTATTACAAAAATAAAAAAAAAATTTGATATATCTGGAGAATCTTCAGTAGCTATTTTATTATCTTCTGGAATCTCAATCGGTCTCATTCTAATCAGCATATCTGGGGGTTTCACAATAGATATTTTTAGCTTCTTATTTGGAAGTATTTTACTTGTAAATGTTGAGGACACAATCATTATTATTTTACTGACAATATCTATACTTATTATCATATCATTGTTGTATAGACAAATACTATATTCGACATTCAATGAAGAACAAGCTCAAATAAGTGGTATCCGTGTTGGACAAATAAATTACTTGTTGATCTCCATTGCAGGAATCACTGTAGTGACATCTATTCAATTAGTGGGAATATTACTAATTTCGTCTCTACTAGTCATACCAAATATAACTGCAATATTATATGGAAAAAGCTTCAAAAAAACAATGGTGCTATCAATAACAATTTCTGTTTCGTCTGTTATTACAGGAATATTACTTTCATATGTATTGGATATTACTTCATCTGGCACTATTGTATTGATATCGATTTTAATTTTTGCAGTAACAATTTGTATGAAATCATTAGGTTTAATAAATAGATCATAAAAAATCATTGTTTAGATTTTAATTATTCTTTTTTTTGCTATATTGTTCCTTAATGACAAAGCTATAATTATTATTATTATACCTATTAATGGAAAAATTAGCAAAGTTGGCCTGACTGTTTGTTTATTTGTTTTTTCTGTGACGCCAATCATATTGTCAGTTTCTGAAATATCTATAACTCCAAGTTTATTAGATTGTTGTTCGACAAACCAAATCCTCTTTTTATCATCTGATATCAAGAATTGTGTAAACGAACCAGTTGTTGGTATTGCTATTTCTATTAGTTTATCGTTATAAGGATCATATAATCCCAAATTATCTGTAGTATGTTGAGCAAACCACAAATTCCCGTATGCATCTTCTGCAATGCCTGTAGGTAATGAGTTGGTATCATGCACTGCAATTTTAGTAAATTTTTCTAGCATTACATCAAACTTAGTTATCGCAAAACCTGCATGTTCTGATATCCATAAATTTTCTTCAGAGTCAAAAAATAATGTAAATGGTTCATTTAATAACTTATTTGGTGTAAATTCATTTACTGAGCCAGTGAGTTGGTTGATATATCCAATTTTTCCAATACTTGGTTCAGTGAACCAAATATTTCCATCATAATCATCAATTACGAACGAAGACTCTGACGGTATTTCATATTTTTCAAATTCTTTATCAATCTGATCGTATTTTAGTAGGAATTTATGATCCATCATAGATATCCAAATATTATTATCAAAACTTGTTATTGATGTAGCTATTGATTTAGTTGGTAAAGACACAGTCTCAATTTTTTTATTAATGTCTATAAATCCAATCTTATTATCAACGGTGTCTATAAACCATATTTTTTTGTTATTATCCATTGTGAGAAATGTGGTAGATTTTCCATCAAAATTAAATTCGATAAATTTTTCTTGATCTATTATAAATTGCCACAGTCTAGCTTTTGACACATCACTTATCCATATAGAATTATCATGATACATTGCATATAGCGGTTTTGATTCTGGATCAGGCAAATCATATTCTGTTATCTGTGTTTTCAATTCTGTAATATGTGGTTTTATCATAACATAAAATGCAACGATCTCGTTTGCTTCGTTCAATCTTTTAGCTTCTATGTTTAATCTCCATTCATCATAAAACCCAAAAAATATGACTCCTTCATAAGTCATTACATCATTATCTGTCTTCATAATTGGAATTTTAATATCATTTATATTCTTATTGAAATCTGATATGCTCAAATTTATTTCTTCTAAATCATCTAAACTATCTTCACTATTAATGCTAGATGCAGTTATAATTATTTTATTTTCTCCTATTTTTAGTGGTGTTATGTTTATATCGAATCTAATGCTTTCTGAAAATTCTATTTTGGCGAAGTCATTTATTTCATCTGTATTGGCATTCATAGTATTAACTGGTAGTCCTGTATTCACCAACAATGACACAACAGCTAATAAAATAATTCCACAGCACATTTCAATTTTTAAAGAAGATCTTAATTTACTCGATAATATTCTCAAATCTTCTTTCAGAATTTTTTTTTGGATATTAAATTGATTATATCCTCCTAACGATATCATTATTGATGCTATCGAAATTTTTATGATTATCAACGTACCATATAAAGAACTAAAAATCGTTGACATGTCATGATCAATAAACCACAACATTATTGGCCCTGTAACGATTAAAATTCCTGTGGATATTATAAATAATGTTGAAAAATTTGGCAACAACAAATAAAATATAATTTTACTATCTCGTAAAAATATAGGCAATAACACAAAACCAAAAAATATGATTCCTCCAATCCATATAGACGAAAATGAATTATGTACATAATCTAATATCATAACAAATTTATTTTCATTAGATGCATTATGACTAATTGCTGTGGTAGTTAAAACTAACATAAATGCCAAAATACATATAATTAATTGGTTCTTGACTGTGATTTTTCGTTTGGTGTTAAAATATATCAATGATATTAAAAGCATGGCAATAACAAATGTTCTTGCAAGCCAAATTTTACCAAAAGTTGTATTTAATCCATCAATTATTGTGGCATCTAATCTAATCACATATATTAAAATTACCAAAAAATTTGAAATTATTATAGATATTATGCTAATCTTGATCAAAAAACTAAATTTCTTTGTATATAGTAATGAAATCTTGGATTGAGCTCCCATTTTGTTTGATAGTATTAATATGGATGATATTGCAGCTCCCAACATTGTAGTTTGTCCTACGAATCCTGGAAATCTTGCTACAGCCTCAGGCCAAAAAATTATTTCGGATTCATCATTTGTCTCTGATAGATAATCTATTCTTACATCTCCTACTCCAAAAACTAATGTATGTTTGACTATATGACCATCTATCTTTGATAAAACTTTACTTATTATGGTATATGTCCCATCATCTAATTCTGGAGTAGTTACAATTAACGATTTTTCGTCATTGCCATAATTTAGATTATTATTATCTACTCGTTTTCCATCGCTGTTTAATACTTTTATTGAGCTAAAACTTAGTTCGATGTCTTCTGAGTAATATGTTACTATCTCATTAATTGATTTGACATTTGATAATGCTTCTGGTTGACTTCCAATTAAAAAAGGATGAGAATAAACATCCTCAGGTAAATTGACATAAATCATAAAAATTAATAAAAAAATGTATTTTTTCACTCATTATATCTAGTCATATATGCAATATTAATTTTGACTTAAATAAGAATACGCAGATTGTATTCACAGTGCTAATGAAAATTAATTATCATCTCGTCATATTGTTATTTTACATTGTTATGATCAATAATGTTTTTGCACATACAGAAACTAATGTAGATCAATATAATATTGATGTAGGTTGGAATGATGAACCTCCAATTGTTGGATTTATAAATAATATAACATTTGAAATTAACAAAATAGATCAAACAAATATTAAGCATGAAGTTAAAAACGCATTTAAAAATCTAGATGCATATATAACATATGGCGGAACATCCAAAAAATTGAATATTGATTCATTGCCAACACCAGGAAATTACACTTCTAAAATCATTCCAAGTAAACCTGGTTCATATGTAATTGAACTACACGGTAAACTAAATGATATTGTAATTGATATAGACATTCCGATAGACGAAGTTAACGATAAAAATATTTTGTCGTTTCCACAATCCAAAATAAATACTAATGGTAATGAAATAAACATAATTAAAAATGTAATATCATCACTTAGACAAGATGTAGATTTATTACAAAATAACAAAAATAATCAAGCAGGTTTAGATATTTCATTTGTTGATAGTATGCAGGACATAAATATTTTGGCTTTAACACTATCGACAGTTGGAATTGTCTTATCTATTTTTGCAATAATAAAAATAAAATGAGAATTTAGAATTTTGTAATTCTATATTTTGTTGTTAGTATTGTAGTACTTATTATGGCTACAGTTAATACTGCTATTGCAATAACTCCAAATTCTGGAACTACTGTGAATTCAATTGTTTCGCCCATAGGTCCAGTTATCTCATCAATACCTATTCCTTGTAGTGTTATCGCTACGTCTATTTGTTCATCAGAAGACAATTCTGTTGTAGTATGATTAGAGATGCCATTATGTTCATGGGCTCCCATCACAGATAGCACCACTTCATCATTTTGAGTCACCGTCATATCGTAGTTCATATGTTCTTGTAATTCGTCACTTTGTTGATCATAAAATTTTATAGTTATGGGCATCATTTCATTGGCAACAGGTTTGCTTGTTTCTATGTCTATTCTTATACTTCCATCTGCAGATATGTTTTGTATTGTAGTAATCTCTTCATTATCTGTTGTGTCTACACTTTCATAATCATCGTCTCCAGTAGTAGCCTCTACAGTAATCACTCCTTCCATCCATGGATGAACCATACAAAAATACTGATAGTCTCCATCGCTGAATTTATCGTTAGTGAATTTGACAGAAAATGTAGTACCTGAAGTAAATAAACTACTATCAAATAACCCATCTGGTCCATCATTAGGAGTTCCACTAGTTACCGTATGAGCCGCAGAATCATTGTTAGTCCATGTGACTTCTCCATCGATATCTACACTTACATTGTAAGGAGTATAACATTCATTGTTTTCCTCACATCCTGGCACCAAACTACCTTCTGTAACATTCACATTAACTTTTGAATGATCCGCAAACACTTCAGTATTCATCATACAAGCAGCAATAGCCAAAAGCATTATACTGCATTCTATAACTCTTGTTCTCATTATTTTTTGTATTTATGAGACAAATAAAAACTTCTTGAATCATCTATTAATAGTAGTTACAACATTCACGAACAAAAACTCAAGTTGAACATTTTTAAGCCAAGAGATGCTTAACCAATTATGAAAATTATTGTATTTAGCTTAATATTTACATTTTTTATATCAATTCTAATTGGAAATGTAGAAGGCCATGGACTTGGAGGGGATCAAGCTCCGCCGATAAACTTTGCAGGTATGGATGTTACTGTGAGCACAAAGCTAGATCCATCTGATATCACAGCTGGTGAATTAACCAAAGCTAACATGATAATAAGATTTTTCGATACTATGACAGATAACAATTTGGATAATGTCACGTATAGAGTAGAATTGTGGCGAAGCGGAGAACTTCTTGCTCGACAATTATTTTATGACGAAGACGGTGAACTTAATGTAGAAATCAGACCAAAAATAAACTGTGATGAACAAGAACTATGGCGTTGTACTATGTATAATGGATTTAAAGATCCTATCAGTGGTGGATTGACAGCTATGGGTGATGGGAAACCCATAATCTCAGGCCCCATTTTTAATAAAGGTGGTTTATATAATATTAAAGTAGACATTGAAGGTGCAACCAGCCCAAAGGTTCAAGTAGCTGAACCGCTAAGCTTTGAAACATTCGTGAGTGTGGCACAAGATCAAAATTTCGTCATTAAAAACAATGATACCTCTATAGAAACACCAATAACTATAAAAACATACTATGATGATATCCAAAGTTTTGAATATGATAATTCACGTTATTCAATATCATTTAATATGCCATTCAATTGGGATCAAAACTATATTGATTTAGTTCAGATGGTTCATGAAGAGTTGAGATTACCTAAAGAATTTAAACCGTATAAAGAAACTAATGGATTTAAAGGATACATTAATGGAATTGAAGTGGACAACAGAATAATAATAGCAGATCCGTATTCATATGACGATTTAAACGTAGTACATTTTCTGGTTACCGGAAATGAATTGCAACGAGTAAAAGATAAATTTACAACATATGATGCTAATTTGATCAAATTCACTATAGTGCCTCAGAAAATAAAGACTGAAAATTTGTTGGATGTTGAAATAGATGGCGGTGCATTAGTTAAAATATCGTGGAACGAAGATAACACAATTTCTACAGATAACAATTACATACAGATAGAATTCGCATTTTTCGATAAACAAGGAAATCTTTTGAAAGATGTAAGATATGGATATAATATTAGTTATAAAAACAAAGAATTATTCTCTAATGTTGGCAATGATCCAAAAAACCCTGGAATAATAGCTACTGAAGGAATAGATATACAAAAAATAACTATTCCAGATAATGGTTCATATGAATTAAGTGTAGCAATTTTTGGCATTGGTATGGATTATAACCAAGATTATTCTGGTATTGGCACAGGTACATTTGAAATGTATGCTTACCCAAAACTAAAAACAAGCAAATTTGTTATAAATACTCCACAGATACCAAGTTGGATAAAAAACAATGCTGGTTGGTGGGCTAACGGTACAATCAATGATGAAGATTTCATATCTGGACTAGAATTTATGATAAAATCAAATATGATACAAATTCCGTCTATAGATCAAAGTGATTCTACCAATAATGTTGACCAGATCCCAAGTTGGATAAAAAACAATGCTGGTTGGTGGGCTTCTGGCGAAATTGACGATAATGAATTTATAAATGCAGTTCAATATTTAGTCAAACAAGGAATAATCTCCTTATAATTGATAAGCAAAGTATTTTGTAGTTAATTTATGTTTCCACTGAAAGATGAAAATCCACATCCGTATGGATTTAAACCAATAATTACATATGCATTAATTATTTGTAATATTGTGGTATTCTTCATTGAAGTATTATATGTTGGACAATTCTTTGATTTTACAAACAAACATGCCATGAAATTATTTTATGATTTTGGCGTAATACCGAATTGTGTAATGGGATCTGATATAGTAAAAATAAATGTAGGATACCAAGACATCATAATCAAATGCCCTGAAGCATCGTATTTCAGATTATTAAGTTCTATGTTTCTTCATGGAGGATTAATGCATTTAGGCGGAAATATGCTGTTTTTGTGGATATTTGGAGATAATATAGAATTAAAATTTGGTAGACTGAAATACATAACCGCCTATATTTTTTGGGGAGTGTCTTCGGGATTAATACACATTCTAGGCGATGTAAATAACACAATACCTGCAATAGGTGCATCTGGAGCAATATCTGGAATTTTAGGAGCTTATTTAATGATATTTCCAAAAGCTAAAATAATCACATTTATGATGTGGGGATTCTTTTGGAGAACAATACATATTCAAGCTAAGTGGTTTCTTCCATTCTGGTTAATATTTCAAAATATTTTCCCACTCTTCGTTGGTGGTTTCGGTGTGGCAAATGATGGCGTTGCATATTTAGCTCATATTGGAGGTTTTATGGTAGGCGCACTTTTTGGATATATATACAAATTTTTACATAAGATCAAATTTTCAGATTCGTAATAAATGTTCAAACTTTAATATTTAAATAAACAATAACTTAGAAAAGTATATGCCAATAATCAAGATTTCTATGTATCCTGGTAGATCTAAATCGCAAAAAGATGAATTTGCAAATATGGTTTCTCAGGCAGCAATGAATATTTTAAAAGCCAAAAAAAGCGATATCATTATAGTGTTTGAAGAGAACGATAAAAATAATTGGTATTTTGCTAAAAATTAATTACTCTTACTACGATTATGTCTAAAATAGCATTAATCCAATTACAAACATCAATAAACAAAAAAGAAAATCTTATTAAAATACTTGAGTATATAAGTCAAGCATCAAAACAAAAAGCTGACATTTGTGTTTTCCCAGAGTTCATGATGTTTTATTATGATCCAATAAATGTTTCAATCAATGATCTTGCAGAAAATATAGATGGTCCTTTTATTAAAGCCATAACAGACGCAGCAAAATCAAATTCTATAAGCATAATAGGTGCATTTTGTGAAAAAGACAAAACGAAATCTAAAAAAGTGTATGACACAGCTTTCTTTATAGATAAATTTGGTGCTATTGTTACAACGTATCGTAAAATACATCTTTATGATGCTTTTGGATATAAAGAATCAGATAATATTTTACCTGGTTCAAAAATTATGAAACCTATCGATACAAATATTGGCAAACTTGGCATGTTAATATGCTATGATTTAAGATTTCCCGAAGTGTCTCGTATTTTAACAGTTAGAGGTTCTGAGATATTAGTTGTACCATCTGCATGGATCGACGGATACATGAAAGAACAACATTGGGTCACAATAAATAAAACACGTGCAGTAGAAAACGGTTGTTATGTGATAGCTTCTAATCAAGTCGGTAACATATATTGCGGGCGAAGTATGGTGATAGATCCTATGGGAAAAATAATAACAGATATGAAAAAACATGAGGGTATGTCAATTGTGAATATATCTATATCAAAAATACATCAAACAAGAAAACATTTACCTCTACTTAAACACAGACGTCCTGATGTTTATCATGATGTTCATTAGCTAAATTTTTCTTACATTTAATATTTGTACATTGTTTAATCCAATTTTGTTTCTTATTATATCGAAATCTACAAATTGGCCATGAACATAATTTACATCTAGTTTTCAGGATACGTAAAGAAGCTTTTTGTATTAATGGTGATGATGCATGACAACCATTGAAATAATTTGAACATCCTATAAAACGCTTCATGGTTGTAGACGATCTAATAATGTATAGTTTTCCACTATTGCATTCTGGACACTTAATTAATTCGGACGAAATTCTGTTTGTTGATATTGTATATTTTTTTGTATATTGGGACCATGTAACATATCCATTACCATCAAAGTACTGTAAGAATTCACTTTTTAATCTACGTAATTCAGTAACTTTGATACACGATTTTTTGTTCCTAACCAATCCAAAATTACCTTATAGTTGCATGTAATATAACTGAAGAATTTTTATATGGATATACGAAAACATTATTTGTGGAAACTGTATGTGTTTTAGGTGCTGGAAGCACAAAATATGGTAAATTAAATGACAGTATAAGCGATATAGCCGTACAATCATCAATAAACGCTATTGAAAATGCTTGCATAAAACCAAATGAAATTGAAGCAGGGTATATTTCTAATGTTTTTGGAATAGCTGATAAACAAGTGCATTTGGGCCCTGTTATAATGAGTAATTTGGGAATTCCTGACAAACCTTCTTTATCTATAGAATCTGCATGTGGAAGTGGCTCAGTTTCGTTGCGAGAAGCTTTTGCAAACGTAGCTGCAGGATTTTATAATGCTGTTTTAGTAACTGGTGTAGAAAAAGTAACACAGACTGGTACTGAATGGACTACAACATATTTTTCTTATTGCTCTGATTTCTTTTATGAAGGACAAGCTGGAGCTTCATTCCCAGGATTGTTTGCTTCTATGGCTCGAGCTTATCTAAATGAATATGACGCAACTGAAGAAGATTTTGCGGCAGTAGCTGTGAAAAATCATAATAATGGATTATTAAACCCCAAAGCACATCTAAGAAAAAAAATCACAATTGAAGATGTTATGGAGTCTCCAATCGTTGCAAGCCCATTAAAACTTTATGACTGCTGTCCATTTTCAGATGGGGCTAGCTCTGTAATTTTATGTAACGAAAAATTTGCTAAATCTCATACAAAAGATTATGTGAAAATAATTGGATCTGGACGAGGCGGTTCGCCTGCAGCATTACAAGGACGGGATCATATGACTACTATTCCTAGTACTAAATTAGCTGCTCAAGCTGCTTATAAAATGGCTGGCATATCTCCCACAGATATTGATTTTGCTGAAGTACATGATTGTTTTACTATTGCAGAAATAGTAGATAGCGAAGATCTAGGCTTTTTTGATAAAGGAAAAGCCGCTGATGCTGTACGTAATCAACAAACAGAATTACGTGGATCTATTCCGATTAATCCTTCTGGTGGATTAAAATCAAAAGGCCATCCAATTGGGGCTACAGGGGTCGGACAAGCAGTTGAAGTATTTGATCAACTTACTGGTAATGCTGGAGAACGAACAATTAAAAACGCTAAAATAGGTTTAACTCATAACTTTGGAGCTACTGGAGCTAGTTGCGCAGTACATATTTTTCAAAATGTATGAATTGTCAGCAAAACAAGAATTTATAGATGCTATCAAGTCAGGTAAAATACTTGCTAAGCAATGCATGAAATGCCATGATCGTAATTTAGCAACAGTATATTTTTGCAGAAAATGTGGTAATAATAAATTTGAAAATGTTATAATTGATGGTGATGGTCATGTAGAAACATTTACTATAATCACAGTTCCTCCAACCGGGTTTGAAAAATATGTACCATACGCTTGGGTTATAATGAAACTAAATAATTCTGATTTGCGAATATCTGGATTTATGTCTAATATCTCTAAACCTGAAGATATACCTATTGGTACCAAAACACGTATAATTGGATTTGATGAGCGTGGAATATTAATACAACAAGAGCCGCATACAAGCACAAATTAGTAAAATAGAAATACCAAATATTCAGTTATTATTTCATATGCTTAAAGCTTATGTGAATTGCGGAAAATGTGGACATAAAATATACGATATGAAAATATTGAAACCAATAAAAGATATAGTGAAATCTTATAACCATAGGTGTCCATCTTGCGGGCAAAATCTTTCCACAGAGTTTGACATAGATATAGAAAGATACTAGACAATTGTCATAAATTTTATTTATTATTGTTTTTTACAAACTTGCATGGAAATAAGTTCTGAGATCGCAGAGCATAAACGTAGCATTTTGCGTTCTACTTCCAAGCGTGTTCGTATGATCTTTTCTGTAATGGCCAGTCCTAACCGCATAGATATTCTAAGAATATTAAATTCCAAAGGCCCATTAACATATTCAGAATTAAAATCATTAGCTGGATTTAAATCTAAAAAAGAGAGCGGCAAATTTGCTTACCATTTGAGAAAACTTTTACATCAATCACTAGTTTCGTTGAATAGATCTGAACGTAGATATACTATTACAAATTTAGGTAAATTAGTTTTAAGTCTTGCTAGACAAATCGAAGAACGTTCTATAATTGAAAGCGGAAAAATGTATGTACGAACTTCTCATCAATCTATCGAAGAATTTAATTCACATAAGATAATTCAATCTTTAGTACGAGAAGGTAATCTCCCATTGGAATTAGCACAAAAAATAACTGAAGAGGCTGAAAACCATATTTACAAATATCAAACAACATATCTAACTGGATCTTTGATACGAGATGTCGTGAATTCTGTTCTTTTAGAACATGGTCATGAAGACTATCGAAATAAATTA
>JAHRAP010000052.1 GCA_020027255.1 Nitrosopumilaceae archaeon
CAGACTACCAACATCGAATATTAGATTTCATAAAAGAAATTTATCAGATAAGTAAAAATGTGATAATAACATCACCAAATGATTTTGATTATGCAAATGATATAATTAATAACTTACTAGATCATAATACAAAATATTCTGCTTCGTGATGATGTATTATTATTGCGGCTGTAGAATGATCTGGTATTATTTGCCCTAGATCAGTAAGCGACATTCCAGATTTTTCTGGTTTCAACAAGCTCCATACTAGTTTATGTTGCAATACATCAGGGCAACTAGGATAACCCCAACTATATCTGAGGCCACTATTTATTTGTAATTCATCTTTTATTTTTCGATGGATCCATTCTGCCATAGCTTCTACTATCTCTACTGCAAATCCATGTAAATAATATGCATCTGTGTATTTATCAGCGTTATTCCATTTTTCAATAATTTCAGATACTTTA
Source organism: Nitrosopumilaceae archaeon (assembly GCA_020027255.1). Lineage (GTDB taxonomy): Archaea > Thermoproteota > Nitrososphaeria > Nitrososphaerales > Nitrosopumilaceae > WTHC01. Next base: position 450 of record JAHRAP010000052.1, read on the forward strand.
TTACCAACAGTTACTGACTGGAAAGCTACTACATCATCTTTACCAAAAAAATCAGCAATGCATAGATGTTTGCTTTTTGAAGAACGTGGAAAAGAAAATACAAATTCTTTGTCGTTATGTTCTACTATTAGTTTATTGTTATTGCGATGACATTTAAAATATCCATAAACAGCTTGTGGGTCAATAAGTTTGTCATGAACAATTCTATCTTTCCATTCTAACAATAGATTTTCATATTTATCTGCCATATATTTAGCTGATTTCCCACGCATACCCCACGATAAAACGAATAAAGATTTTTTATTAATTAAGCCCCAAATTTCTTCAAGGTTTATTTGATTTGATGTTAGTCTTATAGGCATGTCTATGATTGGTGGGGTAGGAGGAAAAACAGGTTTAATGTTACTCTGGGCGATAATTTTGGCGGTAGTCCGAGATACATCTTTCCAATTTTCAATTTTTTCTCTCCATTTTTGAATAAAAATATTTTTAGATTCAGAAGTTAACGAGTCCATAGTTTTTAATCCATCAAACATAGTATTACAATAAAATACACCTTGATCACAGATTATATTTTCTTTTGCAATTCTATTAATATAATTACTATTAATTGCAGCACCACCACATAAAATTGACACACTAATGCCATGTTTTTTAATATATTCTACTAAAATTTGCATCTGTTTAGATGTAGATACCAGCAAGGCCGATAATCCAACAGCATCAGGTTTAACTTCAATTATTTTATCAATGAATTTTTGTAATGGTACTTGTTTTCCAAGATCATATACAAGATAGCCATTATTTTCAAAAATTGTTTTCACCAAATTTTTACCTATATCATGCACATCTCCATAAACAGTTCCGAGAACAATTTTACCTTTACTAATATTTGCAGTTTTGATAAGATATTTTTCAAGTTCAGTAACTGCTATTTTCATACATTCTGCAGATTTTAATACAAATGGTAAAATTAATTCTCCAGAACCAAACTTATCTCCAACTACTTTCATAGCAGGAAGTAAATTCTCATTTAAAGTTTGCAACGCAGCATTATGTATAAGTTGATTTTTGATTGGTATTTTGTAGCGATTATTTTTTTCAACTATAATATTATTTTCATAAGAAGTTTTCTCGATTATCGCATTTATTACATCATTTTCTAGATCTTTATTTAATCTGTTTATTATCTTAAAATTTAATCTTTTTCCAGAACTCCAATTATTATCAAGTTTACTTATTGTTGAAATATTTGTTTTTTTATCGAAGTGTTTAATGATGTTAGAGAGTGCATTTTCGTGTTTGTTGAATATTAAATCTTCTGCAAGTTGTTTTTCGGTGTTACTTATTTCAGCATAAGGTAACATATCCCTGGCACACATTATGACACTATCTAACCCAGCTTTTATTGCATGGTATAGAAATACTGAGTTAATTATTTTTCGAGCTTGTATATTCAAGCCAAAGCTTATGTTGCTTAAGCCCAATGTTGTTAACGATGTAGGAAATTTTTCTTTTACTAATTTTATTCCGTCCAAAGTATCTTTACCTGCATTAACAAATTCTTGTTGTCCAGTAGATAACGTAAATGTTAATACATCAAATATGTATTGTTCAGGTTTTAATCCATATTTTTTTCCAGTTTCGTATAATAAAGTTGCAGTAGCAAGTTTTTCAGATGCTGACTTCGCCATACCATTAGGTCCAATACATAAAGCAATTGCTGGAACACCATACTTAACCATAAATGGCGCCAGTGTATGAAATTTGTTGCCATCACCTTCTAAATTAATTGAATTAATTATAGGTCTACCTGGTATTTGTTGCAGTGTGGATATTATAACATTGGGATCTGTGGAATCTATAACTAATGGCGCAGCTATTTCTAAGCTTAATTGTTTAACTAATTTTGTCATAAATTCTATTTCGTTAGAACGTTCTGTAACAGCAACACATACATCCAGACAATGAGCTCCGTCATTTACTTGCATTCTCGCTAAATCTATCAAACCATCAAAATTATTATTTAAAACATATTTTTTTGCTAATTTAGAACCTTGAGTATTTAATCTCTCTCCTATGATGAGTGGAGGTGGAGACTGGATAAATTCTATTGCATTAAGAGCTGAACTTATTCGTACCAAATATTTTCATTAAATAGTCATCCAAATATTTAGCTTGTCTAACAATTATCAATAATTCTTCTTAATAATTTAATATGTTCTGGAGTAGTTCCACAACAACCACCTATAATCCTAATTTTATCATATTTTGATAATATATATTCCATAGATGTTTTCATATCTCTGGGATTCAAATCATAAAATGCGTCGCCGTTTTTATTTTTTGGTATACCGGCATTGGGAACTACCAATAATTTATGATCAACGTGTTCATTAAGCCACTGTATACTAGGAATCATTTCAGATGGACCTGTAGAACAATTCAAGCCGAACATATCTATATTCATATCAGATATTATTGTATAAGCTGCTTGTATGTTAGTTCCTAATAACATTCTACCATATTGATCTAAAGTAATATTTACGAAGATCGGTATTTTAATATTCATTTTTGACATTGCATCTTGAGATGCATCTATAGCTAGTTTAACTTCTAACATGTCCTGACTAGTCTCTATTAATAATGCATCTACACCGCCATTTATCAATCCAATAGCTTGTGATTTGAATGCATTTTTTATTTCTATTAATGGTATTTGTCCAAGTGTAGGATCATTAGAACTAGGTAAAAATCCAGTTGGGCCCATAGAACCTAGTACATAACGAGGAGTATCTGAGAATTCAGAGCATACATCAACTGCAAGTTTAGAAATCTTAGTATTTATTATTTCAGTACTTCCGTTGTAACCAAATTCTCTCAATTTTATTGTATTAGACGAAAACGTATTAGTTTCAATGCAATCGGATCCTGCATTTAAATAATTTCTGTGTATTTGAGATATCCATTCAGGCTTAGTGATAGATAAACTATCGTTAAAACCTTCATGGCGGTCAAGATAATCTTCGTTCCTAGGACGAAATTTTTGTATTTCCGTTCCCATAGCACCATCAAGCAAAAGTGTTTTATTTTTCAATGCATCGAGGAGTTTTATTTTATCAATCATCGATTGAAATTAGTTTTGGAATTCATATTAATTTTTATAATGTTTAATATGCATGTACGGTGAAACTAAAAATTGATTGCAATTAATAAATACCAATAACACAATTCGTCTTGTTACGTTTTTACAACATTCAGGCATCGCCATAATCTTTGTTTTTATGCCAATATTAGCAAAAAAAGTTACCGATTCGATATTTGAAATTGGCATAATTGTATCTATGTTTAGTTTAGCACAGATACTATCAGAATTATATTTTGGTAAGATTTCAGACAAAAAAGAAAAAAGACTAGCGTTCATAAGATTTGGGTTTTTAGGATGCGCAATTACTTTTGGATTGCATTACTTTGCAGATGATACTATATCATTGCTAATAATACGTATATGTGCAGGAGTTACTAGCGGAATGATGATTCCAGCAATGTTAGCGTATATTTATGAAAGTGGGAAGAATAAAAAGAAGGTAGCGTCAGTAATTTCATTCCATGCTTTAGGATGGCTGGTAGGAATAATAATTGGTGGTTTAACAAATAACGAGAAATCAATTTTCATTGTAAGTAGTATGCTTTTTTTAATTGGGTTTATAATTTCAATAAAATTGTCAGAAATCACAATAGTTAACAAAATAGATCGAGGTACCAAAGAAATTTTTCTGAAGAATAAATTTTTGTTTTTGTCTTTATTGTTAAGGCATATAGGAGCTGCATCAGTATGGACTATACTTCCAATAATGCTAATTGAAGTATTAAACGCAGAATTTTATGAGATTTCGTTTGTTTATGTATCCAATACATTAACTGCATTTATCATAATGAATTTAATGGCATATAAAATAAATCTTAAAAATACCACCAAATTCAAAATTGGAATAGGTTTAACTGTTTTTGTGTTTGTTGGGTTATTAACTATCAGCGAATGGTGGATGGCAATACCGTATATGTCTTTAGTTGGTGCCACGTGGGCATTTATTTTTATAGGAGGTAATTTTCATTTGATGGGAAACAATCCAAAATCTACATCTACAGGTATTTTTAGCTCTACATTATCTATTGCGTCTGTAATAGGACCAATTTTAGCAGGTATTTTTGCATTTTATTTTAACTATACATTTGTAATATATTTTGCAATAATTATTATCACAATTGCATGCATGGTTTCTTTGAAAACTAAGTAATGTTAAAATTTAATTTTTGGAGTGTATATTATATTTATCTGAGTCCCCACCGAGACATTATTCTATCTTCGATTTTCTTAAATACAAATCCGTCTATTAACATGCCCATACCCATTATTATCAACATAACTGCTATAACCTCAGAAACATCATTCAATTGTCTTCCAACGTTTAATAAGAATCCAAGCCCTAGAAATGAAAATAATAATTCAGCACCAATTACACCTCTCCAAGCAAAAGCCCATCCTTGTTTAAATCCTGAAATCATATGTGGAAATGCTGCAGGTATTAAAACATTTATGATTAGTTGATTTCCTTTTGCCCCCATATTTCTTGCCGCTGCAAGATAATTGGGATCTATATTTTTGACTCCAGAATATGTATTTATTGTGACTGCAAATATAGCACCTATGGATGTCACAAAAATAATTCCAGCATCAGTCAGCCCGAACCACAATATAGCCAAAGGAACCCATGCTATCGATGGAATTGATTGTAGTCCCAAAACCAATGAGCCTATAGTTTGATTTATTGTTTCAGTTCTAGCCATGAAAATACCCAATATCATTCCTCCACTAATTGCTATTACGAGGCCTACTGCCAATCGCCACATACTAGTCCCAATTCCATAAAATAAGCTCCCGTCACTTATTCCATACATTAGATCTTCTCCCACTTCATAAGGAGATGGGAATATATTATCAGGCCAAATATTAGCCAAATCTACAGCTTGCCATATAACTATCAAAATGGCAAAAAAAATAATTTTTTTAATGATGATATTTTTCTTCAATGTGATTATCTCGATTAACTTCTGGTTTTAATTCATTTAATATTTGTTGATGATACTTAAACAGATTTTGATCTTCTACATGTCTAGGTCTGCTACAATCTATAGTTATCTCTTTTTTGATTGAAGACGGTCTATTTTTAAAGATGGCAACTTTAGTTCCAAGCACAGTAGCTTCAGCAACATTATGTGTCACAAACAAAATCGTTTTTTTAGTTACTTTCCATATTAATTGCATTTCGACTAATAACAAGTTTCGAGTTTGAGTGTCTAATGCAGCAAATGGTTCATCCATCAACAACACTCCAGGATCCATAACTAAAGCTCTGGCAATGGCTACACGTTGTTTCATACCTGTAGATAATTGATAAGTATATGAATCTGCAAATTTGGTTAGTTGCATCATATCTAAATATCTTCTAGATATCTCAGTTCGTTCATTTTTTGGTATTCCAGCCATTTTTAAACCAAATTCCACGTTGTCTGATACTTTTAACCATGGAAAAAGCGCACCTTCTTGAAATACCATTATTCTATCAGGATCAGTGTTTTCGATAGGTTTACCATCGAATAATATTTCGCCATTGTCTGGTATTTCTAATCCAGCTACTATTCTAAGAAATGTAGATTTGCCACAACCTGATGGACCTACTAGACAAACGAATTCACCGTCAGAAACGTTCAGATTTATCCCATCAAGAGCTTTTAATTTATGACCATCGTGATTAAAGTATTTGACAATATTTTTGGCTTCTAATTTACTCATTTATCGTATCATCACCGAAGCAATACCAAGATCCCAATAAAATATACCCGTTAAATCATATTTTTGTCGTCCAAGATAACCTAGTTCATAAGCACGTTCTGCAAATACGTATATGGAGCTGTTAAGATCGTCCATTGAGATTAAGATGTTAGATAAAGAAGTACTGATGATCTCACTAGTAAGAGAATGACCCATGAAATCATATAAAAATTCATCAAATATCAATTTAGTCTTATTTGGATGAGCATTAATCCAATTTATTGTTTCCATATTAGAATTAATCAAATTTTGTATAGATGACTCATTGTTATAACTATAATCAGCCCTAGCGATTAATAATACGGACGAAAATTTTTTTTCTGGCCACAAATCATGTTCTTGGAGTAATCTTACACCGTGTAGATCTTGTATTAGCATTGTAGCCCATGGTTCAGATACCCATGCTGCATCTATTTCATTTTTACTAAATAAAGTGTATACATCAGAATTTGAGATGTTGAGTATATAAACAGAGCCTCCTTTTTCAACTGGCTTCAATTCATTTTCATGCAAATAGGTACGGAGCGAGATGTCTTGTGTATTTCCAATTTGTTGGACCGCTATTCTTTTCTCTGCTAAATCAGATATTGAAGATATATTAGATTCTGGATGAGATATAAAGCTTATTCCTCCAGATGCAGCATTAGAAATTATTTTAATTCCATATTTATCAGATGTTATAAATCCGTTGATAGAAGGACTTGGACCTACATATGCTACATCTATAGACTTTGAAAACAAAGATTCTATTACTTGTGGACCACTTTCAAAAAGTTTTGTTTTTATTTCAATATCATTCATATGATTTGAAAAAATATTTATGCTAGTTCCAATTATTGGCAATATATGACTAACGTTAGGAAGATATGCCAAAACGAGTTGGTTTTTTTTAGTATCAGCATTATTATTTATTAATATGTATAATACTACTAAGTTCATTATCACGAATAATACAAATAATAATTTTATTTTCATATATAAGTAGAACCATTACAAGTTAAATAATCATTTGATTTAATGTAAATCAATATATTCATAAATTCGAAGTTTATTTTAATTACTAGTTTGGTTGATAAAGCAGTAGTAGCTTTTTCTGGTGGATTAGATACAACAGTGGTTGTAAAATATCTTCAAGAAGAATACAATTTAGATGTGGTAACAGTGACGGTGGATGTAGGCCAAAACGAAGATTATAAAAAAATAGAATCAAAAGCTAGAAATCTCAATGTAAAAAATCATTATAATTTAGATTGTAAAGTAGAATTTGTGAAAGATTTTGTTTTTCCGTCTATAAAAGCTAATTCATTATACCAAAAAAAATATTGTTTGGCAACAGCATTAACAAGACCTTTGATAGCTAAGAAATTGGCTCAGATAGCTAAAAAAGAAAACGCAGATTTCATAGCCCATGGATGCTCAGGTAAAGGAAATGATCAAGTTAGATTTGACATAACATTACAATCAGAATCTGATTTACCCATCATAGCTCCAATAAGAGATTTAAATTTAAATAGAGAAAAAGAATTACAGTTCGCAAAGAAACATGGAATAAAAATAGAGAAACTTGCTAAAAGATTTAGTATTGATCAAAATTTGTGGGGAAGATCAATAGAAGGAGGGATGCTTGAAGATCCATATAATGAACCTGAAGATGATTTATTTTTATGGACGTCTACAAAATATTTTCCTGATGAAGCTACATATCTAGAAATTGAATTTAAAGAAGGAATTCCAATATCTGCTAACAACGAATTTAGAGAAGATCCAGTTCAATTAATTAAATACATTAATGAAAAAGCTGGAAGTCATGGTATAGGTATAATAGATCATATAGAAGATAGAATTATTGGAATAAAATCACGTGAAATATATGAGAATCCAGCTGCAACATGTTTGATTGATGCACATTTAGACATTGAGAAAATGGCTCAAACAAATCATGAAGTTAGATTTAAGGCCATGATAGATGACGAATGGACAAGATTAGTTTATTCAGGGTTATGGGACGAGCCTTTAAAGAAAAATTTAGATATGTTTATAAATTCAACACAAAGAAATGTTACCGGGTTTGTTAAAATAAAAATGTACAAAGGCAATTTACGTATAGTCGGTAGAAAGTGCAAAAATTCATTATATAACAAAAATATGATTACATATGGAAACGATTCTGATTTCGATCAACGTGTTTCTTCAGGATTTATAAAATTATGGGGGATGCAATCAACAGAAGCTAATAAATTACAAAAAAATGTTTGAATTGGAATAATGAATTGTCCAGAATGTGATGCTGCATTAAAAATACCAGAAGATGCAGATATAGGAGAAATAATTTCGTGTTCAGATTGCGGATCTGAATTTGAGATTTCAAAAAAAAATGGCGTAAATATAGAACTCAAACAAGCAGAAAATGTAGGAGAGGATTGGGGTGAATAATTGACAAATGTGGCTATCGTATTTGATCGAATAAGAAAAGAAGAAAAACTGCTTAGATTAGAAGGAACGCGAATGGGGCACAATATAATGATGAAAGACGCAAAAAATATTCAAATAGATACAACGTCTACTAGTGATAATTTTGGGGATATTGCTATAGGAAGATGTATAAGTTATTTACGTGGATTACACTTTACTTCGTGTTTAGAGTTTTTAAACATTCCAATTATAAATAAATATAATGTCATGAATATATGTGGGAATAAATTATTTACGACATTATTTTTGAAGAAAAATCATATACCTACACCAAAAACATATTTCGCTTTTTCACATGATTCGGCAATGAAAAGTATCGAAAAAATAGGATACCCATTGGTGATGAAGCCCATCATAGGAAGTTGGGGAAGAGGCATCGCGTTGTTGAAGGATAAAGATGCTACAGAAGCGTTACTAGAAATACGAGAAATTAATAATGGCCCTTTCGACAGATTATATTATTTACAAGAATTTGTGATACGGCCTCCTAGAGATATTCGAGTCATTGTGGCAGGAAATAATGTTTTAGCCGCCATGTACAGAGAGTCACCTCTTAACAACTTTAAAACGAATATCGCATGCGGTGCATTGCCAGTAATTTGCAAAGTCACCAAGGAAATAGAAGAAATATGTATGCAAATATCAGATGTAATGAAAAATAGCATCTTAGGAATTGATCTAATGGAAGATAAAAAAAATGGATTGGTAGTACATGAAGTGAATGGTACTATAGAGTTTTCAGGTTTAATGCAAGTGGCAAAAAATAATATACCGATGGAAATAATTCAATTCGCAATAAATTTCGCGAGGAAATAAATTACGCTGAGAGAACATAATGACAATGAAGGTTGGGGTCATAGGCGCTTCAGGATATGTAGGTGGAGAAATAATACGTTTGCTGTTAGGTCATCCAAAAGTAGACATAAATGTTGTTACATCAAGACAACATGCTGGAAATTATTTACATAGAATACATCCAAGTTTAAAGAGTTTTACAAATTTAGTATTTTCAGAATTGGATTATAATAAAATATCAGATAAATGTGATTTGGTATTCACAGCAGTCCCGCATGGAAATGCACTAGAAATAGTAAAAAACTTGTATGATAGAGGAATAAAAGTAATAGATTTAAGTGCAGACTATAGATTACATAAGGCTGAGGATTATGAAAAATGGTATAAATTCAAACATCCATATCCAAAGTATTTATCTAAATCAATTTTTGGTATCCCAGAGATACATAGAAATGATATTAAAAATGCTAAATTGGTGTCATGCCCAGGTTGTATGGCAGTAACATCTATACTTGCATTATATCCTTTGGTTAAGAACAATATAATAGATAATGAACATATAATTGTAGATTCAAAAATAGGATCTTCTGGCGCAGGTGCAAATGTTGTTTTGGCAACACAACATGCTATGAGAGCAGGCGTTATAAGACCATACAAACCAGCAAATCATAGACATACTGGAGAAATACAACAAGAGCTAAGTGAGATTGCAAAAACAAATATCAATGTGTCTATGAGTCCACATGCAGTAGATATAGTAAGAGGAATATTATGTACTAGTCATACATTTCTAATAAAAGACATAGTTGCAAAAGATCTATGGAAAATATATAGAAATGAATTTCAAGATGAGAGATTTATACGATTGATTAGAGATAAAAAAGGGTTTTATAAATATCCAGATCCAAAATTTGTAGTAGGGTCTAACTTTTGCGATATTGGATTTGATATAGATTATGATAATAATAGATGTATTGCATTATCTGCTTCTGATAATTTGATGAAGGGTGCAGCTGGATCAGCTATACAAAATATGAATATAATGTCCAATTTTGACGAAAATGATGGTATTTCATATTCTCCTTTAACACCAGTATAAAAATGATCACCATTAAAATAGGCGGGAGTGTGTTTGATGAATTACACGAAACAGTTATGGACGATATACATAGTATTATCAAAACGGATAAAATTGTTTTTGTTCATGGAGGTGGCAAAGAAATAACAAGAGAGTGTGAGAAGATAGGCAAAGAACCAAAATTCTTGGTATCTCCAAGCGGTATAAAAAGCAGATATACTGATAAGGAAACAATAGAGATTTTTGTAATGATCATGGCTGGAAAGATAAACAAAACAATTACTAAATCACTTCAAAAAAATAACATTAATGCTTTTGGGATGTCAGGAGT
>JAHRAP010000054.1 GCA_020027255.1 Nitrosopumilaceae archaeon
ATTAAAAAAAATCAATGTAGTGAAAATTGTTCTTTTTGTAGCCAATCTGCTTTTTTTGATACTGATGTTGGTAGTCATGACTTGTTGTCAGAAAATGAAATCATGAAACAAGCTCAAAAAGCATATGATGATGGTGCAGAATCATACTGTTTGGTAGCAGCATGGAGACAACCAACAAACAAATATTTTACAAAAATATGTAACATCATTTCAAAGATTAAGAAAAAATATGATATTGCTATAGAATGTAGTTTAGGATTTTTGACTTTAGATCAAGCCAAAAAATTGAAAAGTATAGGTGTGAAAAGATATAATCACAATCTAGAGACATCAAGGTCTAAATTTTCAGAAATATGTACAACTCATACGTATGATGATCGAATTAATACTCTCACAATAGTGAAAAAAGCAGGTTTAGAAATATGTACAGGTGGAATTTTAGGTATAGGAGAAACAAGAAAACAAAGATTGGAATTGATTTTGGACGTTGCTTATTTTATACCTGAAGAAGTTACAATTAATTTATTAGTTCGAATTGTCGGAACTCCTCTCGAATTTCAGCATCCATTATCCATACACGAAATATTACGTGTATTTGCAATCACTAGATTTATTTTGCCAAAATCCATCATCAAAATATCAGGAGGGCGAGAAATTAATTTGGCAGATGGAGGCGAAAAATTGTTGTTAAGTGGAGCTAATGGGATTATTAGTTCAGGGTATTTAACTATAGAAGGAAATAGTATGAATGAAGATATAAAAATGATAAAAAATATCGGTCTTGAAAAATAATCTAAAATTTATAGATGATATAATAACAAAAATAAAACATGATGACACTCATCGAAAATTAAAATCAGGTCATGCGATAGGGAAATACATCCATATAAACAAACAAAAATTGTTGAATTTATGTTCAAATGATTATTTAGGTATAGCAAATATCAAAAGTGAAACAATTGAACAAATAGAATGTTGCTCTAGATCTATAATAAGCGATCCAGTTTTTGGCATATTAGAATCAGAATTGGCACATCATAAAATGCAAGAAAATTCATTAATTTACCCTACTGGATATATGGCTAATTTAGGAGCTATCCAGACAATAGTCCAACATGATGATGTTATTTTAAGTGATGAATTTAATCATGCTAGTATAATAGATGCATGTAAATTAACTCACGGAAAAATTTTTGTTTATAAGCACAATAATATAGAAGATCTTGAATCTAAAATACGATTAAAGCAAAAACGCATATTCATAATAACTGAAGGAATCTTTAGTATGGACGGAGATTTTGCAAATTTAAAACAAATTGTAGAAATTGCTGAGAAAAAAAATGCGCTTATCATCATGGATGATGCACATGGGGATTTTGTAGTAGGACAAGATGGTAAAGGATCTGCAAGTCGCTTACACGTTGAAAAAAAAATAGATCTATACATAAGTAGTTTAAGCAAAGGGTTAGGATCTTTTGGCGGATATATCGCATCAAAAAATAATGTGATTGAGTTATGTGTTAATAGATCTAGATCATTTATATACACATCTGCATTACCGTCAAAATTGATTAATTTAGCATTAACAAGATACAAAGCCAATAGAGAGTATTATAGAAAAAGACTATGGCGCAATGTTAATAAATTAAAAAATGGGCTAAAAAAATCGGGTTATAAAATTAATTCAGAGTCACAAATAATTCCTATAATTATTGGTGACGAAAAAATGACTATGGAATTTAGCAAATACTTATTAAATAATAACATATATGCAGTTCCAATTAGATATCCCACAGTCGCAAAAAATAATGCAAGAATCAGAATTTCGATGACATCTAGTTTTTCAGACAAAGAAATTGAAAATATTATTAATATTTTTGATTCTGGAATATCAAAATTTAAATTAAATTAATAATTCATGTCTACCCCATAAAACATAGGCGAGCCGATTACAAATGCTAACAATATTATACTTGTCAATAATATTCCGACAGCAATAAACCTCTTATTCATATCCTGATATGATTTATCATTGATTTAACTATTACAAAAGATTGATCGTGGTATCTAATTACATTGTAACTATAGTTACACTTATCATGGTAACAAATTTCTTAAATTGGATTT
>JAHRAP010000077.1 GCA_020027255.1 Nitrosopumilaceae archaeon
TAAGAAAACATTGGTTCAATCTGTGGTTGGAGTGCACTCTTAATTCAAGGATGAAATTTTTTTCATTCTATATACAGGCTGTCCAACAATTACTACCAGTAATAAATTTCTTGCTTGTTTTTAGAAATAAAGGCTGAATTAACCTTATTTTTGTATCCACTTCAAATCTAAGGGTAAATAATTATTTTAAGATGCTAATTGGTAACATCGTTGTTTATGATTACTCGGTCATTAATAGAAATTTATTAATCAATAATTTAGCATAAATCGAAAAATTAATGTTATAGTAATATTATTATGTACATCTTGAAAATAAATTAAATTGAATGATAGATGCTGTTATGAAACCAAAATCAGTTGAACAACAATTAGAATCGCTAAATATTCATCCAGATGAAATTCCAGATGAAGATATATCTGATGTTATTAATCTCCAATTTCAGTTGATTGAAGAATTACATATGGATAACGAAAAGTTAAAAAGTGAAAACCAAAAGCTAAGAGATGAAAACAATTTATTAAAAGGAGAACAAGGTAAACCGAATATTCCATCTTCCAAGAAAAAACAAAAAGGAGATATCTCTTCCGAAAATGAACGAAAAAAACAAGAGCCACCTAAGCCAAAAAAATCCAAATCCAAAAAACACAAAATAAAAATTGATCGTACTGAAATATGTACAGTAGATCTGACCGACTTACCTGATGATCTGGAGTTCAAAGGTTATCAACGTGTAGTTGTTCAAGGGATTATAATTAAAACCGACAATGTTGAATATAAAAAAGAGGTTTACTACTCACGATCCCAAAACAAGACCTATATTGGAAAATTACCGATAGGGGTTAAAGGTGAATTTAACCCTGAAATAAAATCATTGGTATACACAACGAAACATGTTTCCAATATGTCGGAATCAAAGATACATGAATTTCTTGAAAATTTTGGAATTTATATTTCACCGGCTACAATTTCTCGCATACTCACCAAAAACAATGAACTCTTTGATCAGGAAAAGGATGATATTGTATTAGCAGGGATTTCATCTACTATATATCAACAAATCGATGATACTTCTGGAAGAGTTAATGGGCAAAATCATTTTGTCCAAATTCTATGCAATCCATTTTATACGGCTTATTTTACTATGCCACATAAAGACCGTTTAAGTATTTTAAAAATATTCCTGGGTGGTAAAATAAAAAATTATAATTTCAATGAAGATGCATTTACTTTATTGGAGAAATTTAGGCTTACTAAGAATATGATTGCCAAAATTAGAGATATGGTTTTTGGTCAAATATTGGATAATGAGCAAATGGAGCAACTTTTAGAAAAGATTTTCCCTGATCCCAGTAAAGGAAAAAATTTACGGAAAAGAATTATGGAAGCGGGTGCTATTGCAGCTTACCAACAACAAACTGATTATCCAGTCATTCAAATTCTTTTAAGTGATGGTGCTCCTCAGTTCAAACTGATAACTAAATGGCAAGCACTTTGTTGGGTTCATGATGGGAGAAACTACAAGAAGTTGAACCCTATAGTACCATTGCACAAAGAAAAACTTGAGAAGTTTTTAGATCGATATTGGAATTATTACGGGAAACTTTTGGAATATAAAAATAATCCAAGTTCCCAGATGGCTGAAATATTATCGACAGAATTTGATAAATTATTTTCTACAAAAACGAAATATCGAGCTTTAGATGAACGGATTGCAAAAACAAAAGCTAAAAAGGAACAACTTTTACTGGTATTAAAATATCCTGAACTGCCTTTACATAATAATGATGCAGAACTTGGAGCACGGGAACAAGTTCGCAAAAGGGATGTAAGTTTGCATACCATGACAAGAGATGGCACTAAAGCTAATGATACATTTATGACGATTGTGCAAACGGCAAAGAAATTAGGAGTAAGTTCCTATGAATATATTCATGATAGAGTCAGTAAGAGTTTTTGTATGCCTTCTCTTTCAGAATTGATTGAAGCTGAAGCGAATAAAATTGCAGAAATCAATTACGATGCAGGTTAAATAGGAAAACTATGTTAATCTTGGAATTATTACTTATCTACTTGTAGTGTTGCTTTTCGATTTAAAATAATGCCAGTTACCCTTAGATTTGAAGCGGATACTGTAATTTCCTCCATCCACTCATCTAACGTCGATATAAAATTATTAAAACAAGTCAATCCACTTTTTATGACTTGATTCTTCCATTTATTGATTCTTCGTTTCGCTTCGCTTTTGGAGATGTCATCTTCAAAGATATTAGTTAATTCATTACAAAATTTGTATGCAATATTTAGTATCGGAGAATATTTAAATAGAAGCTTCAAAACTTCGAACTCTTTTTCTGTTAAATCGTTTATGTTCTTACGTAATATCCACATCACTCCATTCAGTTTTTTATATTCATATTCTGATAATCCTTTCTTCAGACGCTTCATCTCCTTCTTTCTAAGCCCTTCCAGTCCCTTTCGGTACAATTTAGCGATGTGAAAACGATCTGCTATGATTATCATATCATCTCCAAAAACCTCTTTCGTAGCATTGATATAACCCTTATACAGATCTGAACAGACCGCCAGAATCGTCTTACTCAATCGTTTTGGAATACTCGATAGAAATTTCTTTACATCTTCCTTTTTGCGTCCACTGATCACCGCCAGTATCCTTATTTTACCATCACCATTGCGTTCTGTCACTATCGTTACAAAATCCTTGTGCCCTTTTTTTAGGGATATTTCATCGATTCCCAGGATATCCAGGTTATTAATCTCTTTCCAATTCACTTTTTTCCCGATATAACGATCAATAATTCCCATTACAGCATCATAGCCTATATTTTCCTTAATACTTACATCCTCAACCGTACTATGTACTAATTGAAACAATATGTGCTCTTCAAACGCTATTGTACACGTGCTTCTCTGATTATACCACTGCAATTTCTGCGTTGTGGTTGGTTTGCCTTTGCAATGAATGCACTGGTATCTTGCAGGGCGAATTAGGATGTAAGTCTCCATGCCCAAAATCGATAAATGGCGGAGCTTAATCTCCCGGTCATGACCATGTAGTTTGTTCATCTTTCTACCACAAATGTGGCAACGAGTGCCTTCAACTGTGCTCTTTATGGTGATATTGATGATGCCCTTTTCTATATTTATCTCAATATTCACAATCTCGACATCAGGAATATCGAACGGTATTGTAATTTCAACCATAATTCGTCGTTTATTTGTAGAAATAATAAGTATATTTGTTTACTTTATATCACGCAAGATCCCAGAGAGCCAAAATAACTTCCCGGATTCAAACATCTGCAAAATGTAAGGATTTTTGCTATATCGGCGCTTGGTATATCCTTCTTTCTTTTATTGCTAGTTTTATCAGGCAAGGGGAATATTTCTGATAGTCCCCACTCTTTATCCCACAAATGGTTCAGAAAAGCAATGTCAAGGTAATCCCAGCGGTCTTCGAAGATTATGTCATCGAAGGTTGCGATAAATGTATCTGTGGATTGAGTGACTTTGAGTGTATCGCGGATTTGTTGCTCTTGCAAAGGTGTAAGACTCCCAAGATAAAACAAGATTTTCTTTTTGTTCTTTTTATCCTTCCAGTAGGACTCTGCAATTGAGTAGTAAGTGTAGGTTTTGCCTTTCTTTTTCCGTGTGTGTGATTGTAGGTGCATGGTCTGTTCTTAGTATATAATATTAAATGATATGTATAAATGCTTTATGGTTAAAAGTCTGTTCGTAGAAAAAATTAAATTTACAAGTCTGGTTTTGAAGAAAAGGATTGCAGTAAGACCAATAAGGAGTTAAATAAGAAGATCAAATGGATGGTTTAACAGGTAAACTGAAGAACATGGGTTATAAGGGTTTGGATTGAGAGTTTTTTAGGCAATTTTTGATTTTCTGATTTTCTTTGGTCCTGGATATCTTCATA
>JAHRAP010000028.1 GCA_020027255.1 Nitrosopumilaceae archaeon
CAACTGTTAATGATCTATATCCTGATATTCCGGTTCCAATAAACCATAACATTTACTTTCTTTTATCATGTAATCTTTTTAGATGTATTAAGCTTCTATGTAAAATCTCTATACCTCGTAAATATTCTCTTATTGAAACTTTTTCATTTAACGTATGTGATTCATGAGGATCTCCTGGACCATATGATATTATTGGTATTTTCATTTGTTTACCCACTATGTTCATGTCTCCAGTACCCGTTTTTCTTATTAATATCGGGCGTATATTTTCTACATCTAATATCCCTAATGTGAACGCTCTTATTAATAACGAATTATGAGATGTTTCAAATGGTTCTGTCTCGTCAAGTATTGAATAAAATATTTCTATATCTCTATCTTTAGAAATATCTGATATCATTAGAGCCAATCTTTCTTCTATTGATTTGCAATCTGTACTCACTGGAATTCTAATATCTAATGTTACATGACATTCTTTTGGAGTTACATTATGACTGATCCCGCCTTTAATCTCAGTCATAGACACTGTGACTATTATACTTTTTTTTTGATCACGTTGACCAGATTCTAACATTTCTTTTAATTTAGAAGATATTGTAATTGCTTCTTCGATGGCATTTTTAGATAACCATGGTGCACTTGCATGCGAACTACGTTTGACATTTATTCTTAGGTTTATAGCTAATCTTCCTTTGTATGCAATTGTTATTTGCTTTAATCCGCTAGGCTCTCCAAATATTGCATAGTCAAAATCTTGTTTTTCTTTCATAATGTTTTTTATACCTGCAGCGTTTCCTTCTTCGTCTACTACTCCTATGAATGTAATAGTTCCTACATCTTCTTTGATTGCTGATGCTGCCAACAACATTGTAATTAGTGAAGCTTTTGCATCAGAAGATCCTCTTCCAAACAAATTATCATCTTCTTTTCTAACTTTTATTTCTCCAGGAACTGTATCCATATGTCCACATAATAAAATCCTTGGAGATCCATTTCCTTTATTAGCTATTACATTCCCTACATCATCTATTCTAATATCATCAAATCCTAAATCATCGCATTGTTCTGCTAGGAATTCAGCTAATGGTTTTTCTCGTAGTGAAGGTGTGTATAATTTTAACGATCTTTCTAATATTTTGATTGCGAATCGTTTGTCTATGGTGGCAATAGAATCCAATTTTTACTTTTTAAAATCTTTGACATAATCGACAATCATTTTTGGTATGTCTACATTACATACTTTTACAGTATTTTTATATTCTGTAGTATTATTTATTTCGTGAACCAATAAACCTCTATCTTGACTTTCCATCATGTCTATTCCTAATATTTGTCCATGTACTGCTTCTCTAGCCTTAAAACATATTTGCTCCATTTCATTAGTTACTTTACATTCTTCTGCTTTTCCACCTAATGCCATATTTGTTTTCCAATTTTTATCGCCTGAATATCTATAAATCGCAGCAACTATGGCATCTCCTATCATAATAGCTCTTATATCTCTTGGAGGTCTTTTCACAAATTCTTCTATGTAGTGAATTTGATATATTGGATGCATTGTTTCTCTATTCTCTATTATGTATTCTCCAGACTCTCGATCATTTATTTTTGTAACCATTCTGCCCCAACTTCCTATTGTAGGCTTTATCACTTGAGGATATCCAAATCTTTCTAATATTTCTATAGCATTTTCCTTCGAAAACGCAATTGACGCAAACGGTGTCTTTATGCCTTTTTTTTTTAGAAGCATATGGGTCAATAATTTATTGCCTGCACAAATAGCAGTGTTTAAACAGTTTATAACATTAGATCCAAGTCCTTCTAGTGCTGCGGTTGAATGCAAATTTCTATAATAGCTAACGCATCTTTGTAACACATTATTATACTTGCATTTTTTATCCAACCCTAAAATTAATTTTTTACAATCTACCATATTGACACTGACGTTATGTTTTTCACATGACTTTATTAGAGCTTTTTCTTCCCATCTTATAGTATCATACAAAATTGTGATTGAATCTGTCATTGACCCCAATCCTCTCCTACTGTTTGAGCTGGTTTCAGTTTAAAACCATCAGTAACTTTCATAATCTCAAAACTAGATCCACAATCTTGACACGTTACAATTTCTCCTTCTAATGAATCTTTTGGTATTATAATATTAAAATCACACTCAAGACATTGTACCATCTTAATAATTTTTATTTGGTTGTTAATTACTTTTTTGTTGATCTGCATCAAACGGAATCTCTATCAAATCGCCCATTCTCAAATTTTTAAGAGATCTTGCTACCTCTTTTGCTATTTCACTATTATTATTTTTTATACCTAATATTGATAATAAATAAGCAGCGCCAGTTTTTCCAGCTAACTCTCCAAACACTATCTTTCGTTTATTTCCAACAGATCGTGGATGCATTATTTCATATGCAGCGGGGTTTTTCAAAACAGCAGCTAAATGAGTTCCAGCTTTATGTTTATATGCTGATGAACCAACTATGGGTTTAGAATCATACGGTCTAATTTTGGTATACTGCTCGATTAATCTTGAAAGATCTACCAACATATCTAATCTGAAATCGTTTTTAATTTTGTATAAGTATGATAGTGCTATTGCTACTTCTGCAAGCGATGGTATTCCCGTTCTTTCTCCTATTCCATCTATTGTCGTATGAATTTGATTAGCTCCTGCTTCACAAGCTGCAAATGAATTTGCTAATGCGAATCCTACATCATTATGGCAATGTATGTCAAGTGGAATTTTTATTTGTGATCTTACACTTTTGACAAATCTATACATACCTGCTGGATGCAATATTCCTACTGTGTCTGGCAGGCTAATTCTATCAACTTTTGAATTTTCTATAGCTTTGCATACTTTCATTAAAAAATTAGGATTTGCTCTACTTCCATCCTCTACAGTAAATCTCATCTTAAGGCCATGCTTTTTGGCATATTCTACCACTTCTATAGATCTCTCTAAAGCTTCTTCTTTAGTCATTCTTAATTTATCTTTTAAATGCACATCTGAAATACCCAAATATGTTGCAATCCAAACACAATCGCATTTTAATGCTGTATCTATATCACTTTTTAGAGCTCTGACATGAGCTACTATATCTGCTTTTAATCCTTGTTTTATGATTGTTTTTGTAGCATTAAGATGATCTGTTGATACCACCGGAGATATCTCTATTTGATTTACACCGAAATAATCCAACATCCATGCAATTTGTATTCTTTGTTTATTTGTAAAATATATTCCCGGATGCTGTTCTCCCTCTCTTAACGTACTATCTAAAATTTTAATATCTTTAATATTGTTACATTTATTGTACTTTTCTGCATAGAAATTCGTCTCATCCATAACTAAATTAGTTAATATTGGAACAAAATATAAACATAATCATTTAATCCATCTGATAATATATAGTAAAATAATTATCCATGTTATAATATCGTTTTAAGAATAATTACTGTATTTGTATCTGATATGCCAGAAATTTTTCGTAACGAATCAATACAGCTATTGATCTCCATTATATTCTTAGCATTTATAATCACTATGATATCATATTGACCAGTTATCTCATATATTGTCTTTATGCTGCTAATATTCATCAGTTGCGATGAAATCTTAGCTGTGTCGGTAGTAGAATGAACAGTGATCAAAACAACTGCGCTAGTTTTATTAGACTCTTCTACATCTATCGTAAACTTCTTTATAATTCCTTCATTAATGAGATTCTTTACTCGGCGTCTTACTGCAGACTCTGATAGCTTTAATTTTTTACCAATATCAACAAATGATTCACGCGCATCATTTCTTAACAACGCTAATATATTTTCGTCGATTTTATCTCTATGCATTTCTACGTTTTTCCTCCTTTGTAAATAATACATCTAAAATATTTAATATCATTGTAACATTTTCTTCTTTCAGCACAAGAGGCGGTAATAGCCTAATTATATTTCTACCTGAATAAAGTAATAATAAACCATGATTGATTCCATCCAAAATAACTTGTTTTATATCAAATTTCATTTCTATGCCAATCATCAATCCTTTACCACGTATCTCTCTAATGACATTATGATTTTTTTTAAGATTTTCCAAACCTAATCGCAATTTTTCTCCAGTTATTTTTACGTTATCAAGTAATTTATCTTCTATTATAGATTCTATTACCGCATTTCCCGCTGCACATGAAAGTGGATTTCCTCCAAATGTTGAAGAATGTTCTCCTTTTCTCATACATGAAATTATATCTGGTCTTACAAGTGTGGCTCCCATTGGTAGACCTCCTGCTATCCCCTTTGCTATGCACATTATATCTGGAATAGTATTCCAATGTTGAGCTGCCCACATTTTTCCAGTTCTTCCCAATCCTGATTGTATTTCATCAAAAATCAATAAAATACCAAATTCGTCACATATCTTCCTCACTTGTTGTAAAAATTCATTACTTGGTACATATATTCCATTTTCTCCTTGTATTGGTTCCAAAATTATTGTGCCTGTATTGCTATTAATCAAAGATTGTAATGATTCAATGTTGTTGAATCTAGCAAATGCAATATCCTTTAATAATGGCTGAAAAGGTAATCTGTATTTAGAATTATATGTTACTGAAAGAGCGCCTAAAGTTTTTCCATGATATGCTCCACTCATAGATATTATGCCTGTTTTCTTACTAAATTTCCTTGCAAATTTTATGGCCGCTTCAACAGATTCAGAACCACTATTACTCAAATATGCATTTGATAATTTTTTTGGTGAAATTTTAATAAGATTTTCCAAAAACTCTTCACGTGTTTTATTGTATAATGATCCATGCACAGTGATTATTTTGTTTAATTGTTTTTGTATGGCATGTATCACCCGCGGGTTTGAATGCCCAGTTAAAGCTACTCCATATCCGCCAATGCAATCTATGTATTCTCTTCCTTCTGAATCAAAGACTTTAGATCCAAATCCTTTCTCTATAATTATTGGAAATTTTTGATATAATTGCCCTGTAAATCTATCTTCGTTCATTTACAAATCTCCGTACATTGATTATGTTCTAATGCTGACATTATAGGATTTTTTTTCTTGCCGTTTGAAATTATGATTCTGTTCACTCCCATTTCTAATGCTTCTATGCTTGCTAAAATTTTTTTTTCCATGCCAGAGCCAATTTGCCTCCTAATTTTTTTGGCTTGATCGTAACTTAGATTCTCAACCAATTTATCATTGATAAATAAACCATCGACATTGGTCAAAAAAAGCAAATCATTCATTTTTAAACTACCTGATATATTTGCTGCAGCTCTATCTCCGTCAACATTTAGAAATTCATAATTTTCACTAATTGCAATAGGTGCTATTACTGGAACATAGTTATTATCTAATAATAAATTTAATGTTGATATATTGATGTTTGTTATCTTACCTGTATATCCTCCATCTACTACTTGTTTGCGTCCTTTTTCATTAATAACTATTAATTTTTTTTTCCTATGTGCTCTAATAAGATTTCCATCTACTCCTGACATCCCAAAAGCATTAATGTTATTTTTTTGAAGTGATTTAGTAATTGTTTTGTTTATCTTTCCAGCCATGATCATTACAAAAATCTCTATTGTTTCCTTATCAGTATATCTGCTTTTTA
>JAHRAP010000031.1 GCA_020027255.1 Nitrosopumilaceae archaeon
TACACAAATAAATACATAATTCATATAAATATTTGATTAAATTTAATATATGGTATGACAATTCAGATGTTAATAACAGAAATTTCAATTAATATTACAAAAATAATAAACGAATTACAATTACCGTTGGTAAAATTTACCATAGAGCCAACCAAATCTAATTTTGGCTACGTTATGTGCAATGTTTCTTTTTTACTTGCTAAACATTTACATCAAAAACCATCTGAAATAGCAAAATTAATAGCTAAAAATTATCAAAAATATTTAAATAATTTGATAAATAAAATAGAACCACATGAAACTGGGTATCTAAATTTTTTTGTGAATAATCATAAATTCAACGAAATTATTTTGAATAATTCGTATAGCCAAAATTATGGTTCAATAAATATTGGTAACCAAATACTTGTTAATATAGAACATACTAGTATAAACCCAAATAAATCAATACACATAGGACATGTACGTAATATTATAATTGGTGATACGTTGACGCGATTATTTAAAACAGCTAATTATAATGTTAAAGTGTTAAACTATATCGACGATTCTGGAGTTCAAGTAGCTGATCTAGTAGTAGGCTTCAAACATTTAGGATTTGACGAAATGCAGCAAAATTCTCGATTTGATGTATATTGTGGAAATGTAGTTTATGTAAAAACAACAGCAAAATATGATACAGAACCAAATTTATTAAAAATAAGACAAAATGTATTACAAGAACTAGAAAATTCAGACTCGTTAATCAGCAAATTTGCCAACAAAATAACTAGAAAAATACTTAGTAAACAACTTGAAACATGTTGGAGATTGCGTGCAACATATGATTGCCTCAATTTTGAATCACATATAATTCATTCAGGTTTATGGGGATCTGTTTTTAATAAAATGAAAGAAATGAAATTGATCAAATATGAACAAAATGGTAAAAATGCAGGATGTTGGATAATTAAAACTCGAGTTGGTAACTCTGATAATGATAAAATAATAATACGTAGCAATGGAACTGCTACATATGTAGCCAAAGATATAACTTATGCTTTATGGAAGTTGGGATTAATCAAAGATCCTTTTAATTATAAAAAATACATCACTCAAAATAATAACCAAATTTTATGGGAAACTACATTATTACAACAAAACAAAAACAAACAATTAAAGTTCTCGACTAACAAAACAATCACAGTTATAGACACTCGACAATCTTATTTACAAAAAATCATATTGGATTTAGCCAAAAAATTTAGTGGTGGGTCCACATACGTACATTTGAAATATGAATCAGTGAAATTAAGCAAAAACACAGCTAATAAAATTAGTACTATGTATACAGACAAACCGATCCAAATGTCTGGCAGAAAAGGAACATATGTTGTTGCAGATTATTTTCTTGATTTATTACGCAAAAACATAATGAAAAAAACAAAACAACGCTATAAAGATCTTGATAATATTACTTTATTGAAATTAGCTGAAAATATAGCTATTAGTACATTACGTTATGAAATGATAAAAATTGATCTTGGAAAAACCATAATATTTGATCTTGACAAATCATTAGATGTTCAAGGAAATACAGCACTTTATATACAATATGCATACGCCAGATCGTCTAGAATTCTAGAGAAAGCTCAGTCTGTACCTAATTTTAATGCTGCATATTATCTTCTAAACAGTAAATATGAATTAGAATTGATTAAAATAATAGGTGAATTTGATATTCATATTCGTGATTCTGTTATTAATTTTGCACCAAAAATTGTGGCAAATTATTGTTACAAATTAGCAACATCATTTAATTTATTCTATGAAAATAATAACATATTAAATTTAGCTGATGTTAAATTAACAAATTCTAGGTTATGTTTAGTCCATTCATTTAAATTAACATTGAATAAAGCATTATCATTACTTGGTATAACTGCTACTACATTTCTATAAAATATGTTAACACATATTATCTTCATCTATAATATTTCGTGATGGAAAAAATTAAACCAAATTCTTACATTTTATTTTATTTTAATAAGAAAATGAAGTGGCTTACCAAAATTTCTAATGGTAATGAATTACATACTCATATAGGACTGATCAATCATGACGATGCTATCGGGAAAATCTACGGAAGTAGAATTATTACTAATAAAAATAAATATGTGTATTTATTAAAACCAACAATTTATGATTTTATTATGAAAATTCAACATGGTACACAAATAGTTTATCCTAAAGATTTGGGTTATATTTTATCGAGAACAGGATTGGAAAGTGGCCAAAAAGTTGTTGAGATAGGTACTGGAAGCGGAGCTCTAACTATGTTTCTTGCTAGTGTTATAAAACCTAAAGGGCACGTTTACACGTTTGATATAAATCAACACTTTATAGACATAGCTCAAAAAAATATTTTACGGACAGGCTTGAATCAATACATAACATTCAAAAAAATTAATTTAAAAAATCTTACCAAATCATTACCTATAAAAAACGCTGATTTAATTACAATAGATCTGGGGGATCCATGGTCTGTTCTAAAAAAAGCACGGCAAATGCTCAAGAACAGTGGGTCTATAATATCTATATGTCCTACAATTAATCAAGTTGAAAAATTCTCGTTATCTCTAATAGAAAACGAATTTACTGATATTGAATGTGCCGAAAATATTATTAGAACCATAGACGCAAGAGAAGGTAAAACTAGACATTCATTTTATGGCATTGGACATACTACATACCTAGTCTATGCTCGCAAAGTTCATTTTTGAATAATGTAAATATTATAATTTCGTCGAAAAATGTTTATTCGTTAAAATTTTAATTTACTTATGAATATTGTTTTATCAGATGATATAATTAAAAAATTCATTCCGAGCAGAAAAATTAATTCACGTAAAGG
This sequence comes from Nitrosopumilaceae archaeon, assembly GCA_020027255.1. Lineage (GTDB taxonomy): Archaea > Thermoproteota > Nitrososphaeria > Nitrososphaerales > Nitrosopumilaceae > WTHC01. The sequence goes on from JAHRAP010000031.1 coordinate 2,894, forward strand.
TGATAATGGTGTTGTTTTGGTTATAGGTGGTAGTTATATCTATCATGGAGCTCCTGTGTTAGCATCTCTTGCAGCTATTAAAGCCGGTGCAGACCTAGTATACACTGCAGTTCCAAAAATTATTGTTGATCCTATTAGATCATATTCTCCAAACTTAATAGTGATACCATTAATGGATCCCAAACTCACTCGTGGCACAGTCAATAAATTATTGGGATCCATACCAACTAGTATAGATGCAGTAACACTTGGTATGGGATCAAAAATAGAAGATAAAATATCATTGCAAATATTAATAAGTAAACTTTTAGATCGTGGTATACGTTTGTCATTAGATGCAGGCTCTTTGATTGCTGATATACTGCCATTATTACATGATAATAATGTAGTTGTGACTCCGCATTCTGGAGAATTTAAAAGATTGTTTGGTTTAATACCTCCATTACAATTGACGGATCGTATTTCGATTGTTGAAAAATTAGCTAATCAAAATTCTATTGTAATATTACTCAAAGGTTCTATTGATATAATATCTGATGGTACTAATACGTATATTAACCAAAAACAAACTCCGTCTATGACAGTCGGTGGTACTGGGGACATATTGTCAGGATTAGTTGCAACTATGCTTGCAAAAAATAAAAATCCTTTGGAAGCAGCTTCCGTAGCTGTATTTATCAATGGCAAAGCTGGAGAATTAGCTCAGAACAAATATGGTTGTCATATTATTGCAACAGATTTAATTGATATGTTACCACATGCTATGAAACAATATGATGTAATATATTGAATTCAAGTTTTAGAAAAACCTTTATTATATTAAATAAACTTTATTGTATGTCGTATATGTATATGCCTGGAGCTACTGCAGTAGGAATAATTTATACTGATGGTGTTGTTTTTGCAAGTGAGAGGAGAATATCTTATGGTAATTTTCTTGTAAGTAAATCTACTAAAAAAACATTTCAATTAACTCCTCGCGTGGGTGCTGCTTGTGCTGGATTGGTAGCAGATATGCAGCTTTTATCATTACAAATACAAGCAATGGCTAAAATACGAAAAATGGAATTAAAAAGAGAAGTGTCTCCTAATTCTATAGCAAAAATGATATCTAATATGATGTATGAACGAAGATTCTTTCCATTACTTACTCAAGTGATAGTTGGCGGTGTTGTAAATGAACCATCTATATATACACTTGATCCTCTGGGATCTGTTTTACCAGATAATTATGCAGCAGTAGGAACTGGTGCTGAAATGGCGTTAGCTGTATTGGATTCACAATTTCAAAACAATCTAAACGAACAAGACGCAGTCAATTTGGTAATAAAGTCAGTAGAATCTGCTACTCTTCGTGATTCATTTAGCGGTGACGGTATAGATGTTTTGATAATAGATAAAGACAATTCACGAGAGATAGCTAAAAATTAGTAATTCTCATTTCATATTCTCCCAAAACACATCTCCAATATAATGTAAGTTTTTTATAATCACACCTTTAGATATATTTTTCATCTCTTCGCTTGATATGATGGATTTACCTACGGCCAAAAATTTATTGTGTGATTTATCAACCACGCACACAATATCTTTTTCTGAAAATTTACTAAAGTTTATTATTCCAGGCCTCATGATATTTGCTCCATTGCAAATAAATTTTATAGCATTCATGTCTATAACTACGCGTGGAAATTGTTTGAGTATGTCTAGAGATAAAAGGCTTGGTATATAAACATCTTTTATTTTTATTACACGAAAATCATTTGAAGTAAATATTGTATAATTTTCAACCTTAAACATTTTCAAATTTTTACATTTTGGCAAAGTTATTATCCATTGTTTAAAAATCTCTTTGAACACCTCTGATGTTTCACGTTTGGAAATAAAATTAGATTTCATTATTTGGTATATTCTGTTTTATGTTTATCATATCTCTTATTATAGAGCTAGCTGTTTCTATGCCGCCGGCTCCATGACCGATTATAGTTTGTGTGCCCGAATGTTCTGATGTAAATGATATTGCATTTAGTGTGCCATCCACGCATAATGGATCATTGTGATGTATTTCTTGCAATCCTACATTTAGTTTTTGGTTACACTGTGAAATTAATTTTAATACACAATGATTTTTAGATGCTGTTCTAATATCATTCTGATTTATATTCCTTATTCCATTTATTGAAATATCTGACAGTGTAACTTTCATACCCATTATCCAATTAGCTAATATTACAAGTTTTGCAGCTGAGTCTAAGCCGTCTAAATCTAATGACTCGTTAGCTTCTACATACCCTTTTTTTCGTGCATCTGCTAGTGCGCTGTTAAATGTCATTCCGTGTTCTATTTTAGTTAAGATATAATTTGTAGTTCCATTCAGTATTCCTGAGAACGACAATATTTTTTCACCATACAAGCTATTTTTTGCGTAGTTCAATATGGGGGTACCTCCACCAACTGTTCCACTAAACCTCAGTATGATTTTGTTATGTCTTGCCATTTCAGTTAATGATGGAAAAGCTAGTGCTAAAGGTCCCTTATTAACAGAAATCACATGCATTTTCTTTTTCATTGCAGTTATTATGTTGGTCATTCCTGGCTCTGCGTCTTCATAATTACTTGGAGTTGTTTCAATAAGAATATCTGATTCTATATTGTCTATCAAATTACTTGAAGAATAATCATATTTATTATTGTCATGATATTTTGTTATTGTACCAAATTTTTGTTTGGATTCGATCGTTTTAATAAGATTTACTCCCTGTTTATCTATGATATATCCTTTACTATCTGACACAGCAACTACTTTTGGTTTTATACTATATTTTTTATACAGATCGTCTGCTCTGGAAGCTAATAATTTTGCCAAACTTTGTCCAACTACTCCAAAACCACATAGTATTATACGCAAATCTTTATCAGTGTTAAGTAATCAATTGAATTTTTATATTTAGTGTTTCTATTTTTTTGTTTTTAATGATAATGAAGCAAAATTATATGTAATGATATTATGTTATTTTTTTATTAGGTGATTTTTTATTTTGTATTTTTTTTTCGGATTCAAATCGTTCTAACTCATAATTTTTCATATTTGCAAATTTAATGATTTGTGACAAATTAGGATGAACTGCTTTAATATCTAAAAATAATTTTTGTGCTAATTCTCTATATTCTCGCTGTCCTTGTTGTAATGTCCTTAATTCTATTATATGGCATATTTCACGTAAATTTACATTGATAAAAAAAGGATAATTATACGCAAAATTAACAACATATTGTGCATTAAAAGGTATAGTTGGTTTTAGTAACCGATATAAATTTTTTGAACCATACATACATTCTTTATATTCTTTGTCTAGATCTGCATTTTTAACTTCTTCAGGAATTACAAAGCCATGGTTGGTAGTTAGGAGCTGTCTTTCTAATGTGAGAATTCTATGTCTATGTAAGTCTCTAAATATTCCATAATTAGTGATTATATCAAACGTATATTCTGTCATTTCAAATGCGCGAGATGGTCTTTGACGTCTATTACTTCGTAATTTTATATATTCAGAAATGATGTTATTTTTTAAACTAGAATTTAATTTTTTGGTATAATTTAATATATTGTAATAAGACATCCCACTACATTGTTTATATATTATAGCGGCAACTATTTTGTTCATAGCGCTTATTTCTTTATCATAATTTACTAATTTTGTAACAGATCTAGGATTTATCTTATGATTAAAATACTTATTAATTATATTTTTTGTACATTCCTGAATATTTGTATGGTAATTTTGTAGTGCAATGCCATACTGATCATTAGAATGTTTCACAAATGGCTTCATTGTTACATCTAACTCACGTTTTATTTTTTGTGCTAATATTCTCTCTTCTTCTAATTTTGATTCAAAAAGTATTGTCAATAAATATTCAAAAGCTCTTCCGTTACCAGTTAATCCCACATTCGTTAATGTAGATGCTGGTAACACAAAACGTAAAATATCTAAAGTTTTTGTTAATGTTGCACGTTCGTAAACTTTTTGTGCTAATTTTAGGTTGTGACTATTTTTTATTTTATAAAACGGTTTTTCAATATCATCAGAATCCAAAAAAACGTATTTTTCTATTGGATAAATCTCCTTGAGATATTTTACCATTATTTTAATACTTTGAGAATAAAAGTCAAAATCAAAATTACATACATTTAAGTACATATCAGCAAATTTTGAATTTAAAATTGTTGGATCTCTATAAAATTTATATTCTCCATTAATTTTTTTATCCCACACGACATATCGTGAAGATTTTTCTAAATACGAAATACCTATTCTTCTATCTTCAATTTTTTTGATGGCGATATTTGATATTCCTTCAATTGCTATTTGTCCTATTCCTAATTCTGCAACAGAGTCATCGCCATATTCTATCAAAATTTTATTATAGAATTCTTCCCCACGAGATTTATTTTTTACAAATTCGTCTAAAAAAATTTTACGCATACTTTTATCGGTTCGACTGTATCGTGACATCAATGCACCACGATCAACTTGTTTTGGCGTTATTATACTAAAAACTGAATCATTTAAATTGGAAAAATGTTTTAATAATACTTGTTTTTCTGTTTTTGTAAATTTATCTCGCAATATGTACTTAAACTGAAATTTTTGATAATTTATTTCTTTTTTATTTGAATTAGATCTGATTTATTAATTCGTTTTGATTGCCATCGCATTAAAACTTCTTTAAACGAAGCTGCTTCGTTTTCATCTTCAGTATACATTATAGTTGTTACCCATCTTCCATTCCCAGCTTTACCTCCTACTGAATTCATCCAAAAATCATTAGGTAGTGTATTTAAAGCTTCATTGGATGAATTTTTGCTCATTCCTAACCAACGTTTGGATACAAAATATAATATTTGGTATATTTGATGTTTGTCTATCATGTTTATAAATAAAATTAATATGAATTTTAAAATTTCGATTTTGTTAAAATGTTCTTACAAAAAATAAAAACCTTATTAACATAATAGTGATTATATGAATTTATAATTTAACACATATGAATAGTTCTGAGATTGATATTATTGGAAAGATTGTTAAAGATATGTATGGTACATTTATCGGAAAAGCAATTGGTAACATCACCGATATTGATGGCACTATACAAACTGTAGGAATAGATTGTGGTTCATATGGACTAAAACAAATCAGATTCGATCAATTGGTAATCCAAGGCGATGTTATCATATTTATACCTAAATGGAGATTAGATGCACAAAAATTAATACGTGAAAAAAGATTAACATTAAGAAGATTAAAAGCATTAATTGATATTGTATCTGAAAATGATGAAATGAAAGAAGATGCAAAAATAATTCATGAGAAATATAAATCAAAACTTGAATCATTAGATGAAATTGAAAAACAACTTGAAATCAAATTGAAAGGTAGATTACAAGAATTAAATGATCAAATTAAAACTCTAAAATTGTTATTATTTGATGCTAAAATACAATATAAGAGTAATGA
>JAHRAP010000051.1 GCA_020027255.1 Nitrosopumilaceae archaeon
CAAATTTCTTGTTCTGTCATCTGTGATATATCGTCCATTTTTAGCATATAATACATATGATGCAGAATCAAATGTATCGCATCCTAATGCTACTGAAAATGAAATTGTTAAAGGATGACCAGAACCAAATAGATGTAATGGTATTGAATGTGGCATATGTTTTTTAGCTTCCATGATAATGCTCGCAAGCAATTTGTATTTGTACGACTCCATCAATTCCACCGGGCTTCCTAAAGCTAGCATTTTGAATCCATATTTCAATAGAGATCTAACTGAATACTGTATTAGATCTAAATGTTCGCTTCCTTGTATTGGCCCTGCCCATATTTGTTCACTTTTATTTTTTAGTACATGGCGAGAAATTTTGAGTGTATGTTCCACAAATAATTTAGCCTGATTTTTAGCTAACCCATATCCTGTAGGTTTATCCAAAGGTATTGTAATGTCTGCTTTTAATCCGGTTTCAAATTTTGCCATATTTTCATGAGATTCTTTTATATCTCCATATTCTAGTACTTGATACCCTCCAGAGTCTGTCATTACAGCCCCATCAAATTTTATAATCTTGTGTATTCCTTTTTTAATTGCATTTTCTCCGTAATGTTTCTTAGTGATGTATGCATTAGTTATCACCATATTTAATCCCATGGCTTTAATTTTTTTTGTTGGCACAATCTGGTTTGTAGGGTGAATCACTGGTACATATGCAGGTGTCTCGATTTTACCATGATTTGTATACAGATGAGCAATTCGTCCACGCAGATCACTTTTAATTATTTCAAACATAGTAATATTAACCAACAAAAAATTTTTGGAGATCATTATTTTTGATAATTAAAGATAACCAATCTATATTATCAAATTTCATTTTTCCATTTGAACATTCAATAGCTTTTTTAACAACTGTATTAATTCCACCCGAATTTGTTATTTGACAAATTTTTTTGGCACCAAATTTACTTAAAGAATCATATGTAATTATACCAAGAATTTCTGCACCTACATTATCTAACATTTTTTTAGGAACATATTTTCGATGTTTGTAAACTGAAATTAATTCATATGGATTTCTACGTATAATTATTATTTTATCTATTTGATTAGGCATTAGTATGTATGGTGCTAAATGTCCTACAATTATTGATTTGTAGAATGATTTTTTAGTTAATATCTCTGTTAATAATGTAGTGTCAACATCTAATGTATGGTCTCGACTATTTTTTTCGTAAATTTTTGTCTGCAAGATTATTTTATTAATGTCTATAATTCTATAATTTAATCCGTATGACAAATTCTCAGCTATTGCATGTTTGCCTACTCCTGGTGTTCCAGTAATAACCAAAGCCATATTTCGTGTCAATTTTAATAATATTAAATAAATTGTGAATACTAATATGTTTAACACATGATATATTCTTATTATGTATGTAGGTCTTTTTGGTAAAACTAATGTCGGAAAATCGACATTTTTTGCAGCTGCAACACAAGTGCCAGTTAAAATAGGTAATTTTCCGTTTACTACAATAGATCCAAATAATGGTATTGCTTATGTTACTTCTGATTGTCCATGTAAACATTTTAAAATATTTCATCAACATACATCTTGTAGAAATGGAATTAGATTAATACCAATAAAACTTATTGATGTTGCTGGATTAGTTCCTGGAGCTAGTACTGGAAAAGGACTAGGCAACAAGTTTTTAGACGATTCACGTAGAGCTCAAATTTTAATACATGTGGTTGACATCTCTGGCTCAACAGATTCTCACGGGCATCAACAACAAATAGGATCCAATAATCCTCTTGAAGACATCGAATTTATTGAAGCAGAATTTGAAATATGGTTCAAACAAATATTAACACGTGAGTGGAAAAATCTGATAAATTCTAAAGACAAAAGGATACATTTGCTTGACGCTATATCTAGTCGTTTCAGTGGATTGTCAATTACTAAATCTGATATTTATTTCACATTGAATAAATTAAAATTATTAACAAAGGATCCGCATATGTGGCTAAATGATGATATTGAATTATTTTTAAATGAATTACGCAAAAAAACTAAACCCATATTGATAGCCGCAAATAAAGCTGATCTATGCCAAGATCTTGCTATAATTAATGAAATTACATATGATCATAATATCCTGATCTGTAGCGCTGTGACTGAATTAATTCTAATGAAAGCTAAAGCAAAAGGATTTATAAATTATAATTCAGGGGATCATAGTTTCATGATATTGAATAAAAATATATCAGAACCACAAATTGATGCATTAAATAACATTAAAATGGTTCTTGACAGAATTAATTCTACTGGAATACAAAACATTCTTAATACTGCTGTTTTTAATATACTACATTATATTGTAGTATATCCGGTAGAAGATGAAAATAATCTCTCAGATAAGTCTAATAATATTCTACCAGATGCTAAATTATTAGCGCCAAACTCCACTATAAAGGATCTTGCATATGAAATACATGCAGATATGATCAAAGGATTCCTCTATGCTATCGATATTAAAACCAAGAAACGTATAGGTGAAGATCATAAACTCAAAAACGGAGACGTCATAAAAATCGTTTCTAGTTTACATAGAAAATAAAATGATTTGTTTGGGTATAGAGAGCACAGCTCACACTTTTTCATGTGCAATTCTAAAAAAACATGACAACAAAACTACTATAATCGCAGATGTCAAAAAAATTTATAGGCCTCCATCTGGTGAAGGCATTCACCCTAGAGAAGCATCACGACATCATATTCAAAATGGACCTAGCATTCTTTCTAAATGTATGAAATTAGCCAAAATAACTATTCGTGATTTAAACATTATATCTTATTCTGCTGGCCCGGGCCTCGGTCCATGTCTTAGGGTAGGTGCAGTTATGGCCAGATCTTTATCGTCATACTATGACATCCCAATTTACCCTGTTAATCATGCAATAGGACATATTGATTTGGGTAAATTTCTTACTGGTGCACAAAATCCATTAGTATTGCTAATATCTGGAGGTCATACAATGATATTATCATTTGTTATGAATCAATGGAGGGTATTTGGAGAAACTCTAGATATTACATTGGGACAATTAATTGATCAATTAGGAAGGCATTTGGGATTCTCTTCTCCATGTGGAAAAAACATAGAAGAATTATCGCGTGCAGGAACAAATTATATTTCACTACCATATGCAGTTAAAGGTCACGACGTTTCTTTTTCTGGTTTACTTTCTGCAGCAAAGAATATTTCCTCTTCAAAAGCAGACATATGTTATTCATTACAAGAAACTGCTTTTTCAATGATCGGTGAAGTTATTGAACGTGCACTAGCATTTACCGGTAAAAAAGAATTATTGATAGTAGGTGGCGTAGCTGCAAATAAAAGATTATCTCAAATATTGTATGATGTATGTGCCAGACAAGAATGTTCTTTGTTTATTTCACCAATTAAATTTGCTGGTGATTGTGGCTCTCAAATTGCATTAACTGGTATTCTAGAAGCCACAGCTAAACCTAATAAACATAATAAAATTGAGAACACATTCATAAAGCAATCTTGGAGAATAGATTCTGTTAGAATTAATTATTAGTTTTTATAATTCTCAAGTATTATTTGTAAATGGTTCAACCATTTCGTATTGTTAAAAACACCAAATTTATAAGTCATAATTTTGTCGTTTATCTTAATTTGGACACATATTTTTTTCATAAATATACCTTCTTTCCATACTTTGATCACATTTTCCAAAGATGTATTTATTACAGTCTCTCCAAATTTTTTTGATAAATCCATTATGCGGCCATGAGTTTTATCAAAAATAATTCTTGTGTTGGTTAACGTTAAAACACCTGATCCCATACTATCTTCATGGCAGTCTTCTTGGACAATTTTTCTATTATTTTTAGTCATGATTACATTTTAATTATTTTCAGCAGTTATAATTTTAATGAAACTAATTAAAAAAGGTGCCGAAGGTGATATATATTTATCATGTTGGGGTAAAAATGAGGCTTTATTTAAAACGCGACTGGCAAAAACTTATAGAAATAGCATACTTGATTTTAGAATACGAAAACGTAGGACAATAATAGAATCAGAAATAATGTCTTACGTAAAATCATTGGGTATCAATTCTCCATTGATCTATTTTGTTGATATCAAGAACTGTATAATTATCATGCAATACATACCAGGAGAATTAGTGAAAGACTTATCTGACACACAAATCATAAATACATGTAAAAGTTTAGGTGCTATTGCAGGCAATTTACATAAAAACGGTATAATGCATGGTGATTTGACAACTTCCAATTTCATTTTATACGATAATAAAATTTTTGTGATAGATTTTGGATTATCATCAAGGACCAATAAGCCAATTGATCATGCAATAGACTTAAGATTATTCAAGGAAATATTGAATAGTGCTCACACATCTATAATGAAAAACGCCTGGAATAATTTTCTACTAGGTTATAAGCTGACTGTGGGTGATAAATATCACAACATAATAATGAATTTAGTCTTAGAGATCGAATCACGTGGAAGATATAATAATAATTTAAATATGCAAAAATAAAAATTGATTTTTTGTTTTGTCAACTCAAACTTTATACCATAAAACTTTTAATCTATTATTCTATTTATCATTTTTTGATTGTTTTGTAACACAACAA
>JAHRAP010000055.1 GCA_020027255.1 Nitrosopumilaceae archaeon
TGTTATTGAATTCGTAGGTTCTACAAATATGCTGATAGATAGTTATGTTGGATACTGTGGAGATGATATACATATAATTATGACGCATGATCATGGAATTAATAATAAAAATATTCATAAATTAGCATGGGATGCTTTTGAATCTGGAACAGAAGTTGCAAAAAATGAAGGTTTGTATGGAGCAGGACAAGACTTGTTAAAAGATTCTTTTTCAGGTAATGTTAAAGGCATGGGTCCAGGAGTAGCAGAAATAGAATTCGAAGAAAGGATTAATGAAACATTCACCGTATTGGCTGCAGATAAAACTGAACCTGGAGCTTTTAATTATCCGTTTTATAGATTATTTGTAGAAAGTAGAAGTAATACAGGACTAATAATCAATGAATCTCTATCAGACGGTGTTGTGATAAACGTTATGGATGTAGAAAGCTCGAAAATTGCCAAGCTTGAATTATGGAAAGATAAACCAATAATAGAAGCTGCGTTAATGTATCCTAGCAAATATGTGATATCAACTATTTTAACCAAAAATAATGAACCTATAGTTGCGTCGTCTACAGATAGATTACATAATATAGCTGGAAAATATGTTGGCAAAGATGATCCTATATGCATAATTAGAACACAGAAACAATTTCCAGCTACCGAAGAAACAGGAAGTGTATTTAATGAATCACACTATGTTGCAGGCAATACTAGAGGGAGTCATAATTTACCACTAATGCCAGTTAAGTTAAATTCTGCAGCTTCAATAAATTTTTGCATACCAATAGTAGAATCCTTAGTTTTTAGCATGCACAATGGCAATATGATTGGGCCTGTAGATGGTTTTGCTACTCCAGATTGGGATCACATACGGAATATAGCTACTAAAAGAGCATTTGAAATGAGAAAACAAGGATTTATTCATCCTGCTACTTTGGTTCCATCTGAATTAGAATATAGCGAAGGATACAACAAAAAAATAAAATCGCTTCAAGACAGAATGGAAATGATGAAATAATACACACAAAAGAAATATCTACACGCTATACAAATCTATCAAATTTAATGAAATAATGAAATACATGGATTTAGCTCTAGCATTCGAAAATATGGAGAAAACATCAAGCAGATTAGAATTAATTAAAATACTTGTAGATTTATTTCACAAATCAGATAATCAAATAATATCTAAGATAGCATATTTAATACAAGGAAAAATAGCTCCAGATTTTACTGGAGTAGAGATTGGAATCGCTGAGAAATTAGCCATAAAATCAATTTCAAAATCAACTGCAACTTCAGTTATAGAAATAATCAAAACATATAATGAAATTGGGGATTTAGGCGATGTGACTTATAAAGCATTATCAAGAAAAACACAAACTACTTTTATGAAAGAAGTAGTGACTGTAGAAAGAGTTTTTAAGACATTTTATAAAATTTCAAATTTAAGTGGACCTGGATCTCAAAATATGAAAATGAAATATATTTCAAGTCTGTTAAATGATTCTGAACCATTAGAAGGAAAATTCATCATCAAAACTTTGTTAGGTACGTTACGGTTAGGGATAGCAGACAACACTATTATGGATTCATTGTCTTTAGCGTATACAAATTCCAAGAAAAACAGAATGTTGTTAGAAAATGCATATAATGTATCAAGTGACTTAGGCAAAGTAGCTGAGTGCGTGTCTCAAAATGGTTTAAACGGATTAACAAAATTTAAAGTTTCAGTTTTTAATCCAATTAGACCAATGTTAGCAGATCGAATAAAAAATGAGAATGTGTTTAATAAAGTGAAGTGTATTGGGCTAGAATATAAATTAGATGGCGAAAGAGCTCAGATACATATCAAAGACAAACGAATTATGATTTTTTCGCGGAGCTTAGAAAATATTACTAAACATTATCCAGATGTTAGTAACAAAGTAATAAACGACATCAAAGTATGTAATGCGATATTAGAAGCTGAGATAGTTGCAATTGATGAATCCACTGGAGAACACTTACCATTTCAAGAGCTTATGCATAGACGCAGAAAGCATAAGATCGAAGTAGCTGTGTCAACATACCCCATAACTGTTAATTTTTTTGATGTACTATATTTGAATGGCGAAAATTTAATGGATTGCAAATATACATTTCGTCGTAAAAAATTAAATATGTTAATCAAAGAAGATAATGTTATAAAAATAATACCGATGAAAATAGCTACAAATGTTATCGAAGTTAATAATTTTTTAAAAAATAGCATAGAATCAAGATGTGAAGGAATTATGTTGAAGATGCTTGATTCATTTTATAAAGCAGGTATGAGAGGAAGTAATTGGCTTAAACTAAAACCGGAATATAAAAACAATTTAGGAGATAGTTTAGACCTTATTGTGATTGGAGCTTTTTTTGGAAAAGGTAGAAGAGCAGGGAGATATGGAACTATGCTATTATCAACATATGATGACAAAACAGATACATTTCCAACTATATGTAAAATCGGAAGTGGTTTTACTGATGAAAACTTGAAATATTTCCATC
>JAHRAP010000070.1 GCA_020027255.1 Nitrosopumilaceae archaeon
CAAATCTAGAAAACTCACAATCTGATTCAGGTATTGTATTATTTAATTAAAACTATTGACATATGCAAATTTTGCACTTATGACAAAAGACGGATTCAATTATCAAAGCTAGATTTCTGCATGATCATGTGATGTTATCATAATCTCATGTACATTTTGTATATTGGCAATCAGATTATGATAATCATATTTACGAAAGGATATATTCGACTTTATATGATAGTAATTTTGATATATGCAGCTACCAATATGCGGATTTGACGCAAAAAATGCAATTCTATGCCCACAATGTGAATCTAGATTAGATTCTGGTAAAATCACTCAGTCTGATGTTGACGCATCTATTAAATTGGCACAATTGGGAAAAACTAATGCGCAAATAGATAAATTTACATTAACTCAATGCCAAAAACTAGACACTGATTATTTACTATATTTATCCAAAGATGATATACACGTAATTAGACAAAGTCGAACTCTTTATAGATTAATACAAGATTCATTTTCAGGAAAAATTTGGCTAGTTGAAACACAAAGCGAACCCAAAAAATTTATCGAAGATCTATTTTTTCCTACCAAAATAATATCAATTAATTCAGTATGGGTTCCTGGTGGCATTCAAAAAACACGCGTAATAATATCTGGAAGATGGACAAATAGATTCCCAATTAACATCAATAAAGTAATTAAAATAGTTAAGCTAATCCAAAATTTGGATATTGAAATTGAATTTGAAGAATCTCACAAACAAAAATAAATTTCAAAGGACCCATTTGATACGTGATGTATCGTCTAAACTATTGGGTGAATGTTTGATTGTTTATGGATGGATAGAACGTATTATAAAATTAAAAAAATTAACTTTGGCTGTAATCTGTGATAATACAGGAACATTACAAATAATATTAAATAATGAAATCATAAACTCTGCAGGAATAACTAAAAACAGCGTGATGAAAATAGAAGGAATTCTACAAAAATCTAAATCACATGAATTTGATTTTGAATTGAATGTGAAATCTTTTTCAATGATTTCGAAAGCAACATCACATTCTCCACTAGACTCACGTAGTAATATAAGCCATTTGGACACTAGATTAAATTCACGGGCTCTAGACATGAGAAACCAAAAAACTGTGGCTATATTTAAAATACGTCATAATGTGTTACTATCTATTAGAAAATTTTTAATCGAGCAAAAATTCATCGAAATAACCACTCCTAAAATTATTGGAAATGCCACTGAAGGCGGCGCAAATTTATTCACTATGAACTATTTTAATAATAATGCGTATCTTGCTCAAAGCCCTCAATTATACAAAGAACAAATGATGTTAGGACTAGATCGTGTTTTTGAGATAGCTACATTCTATAGAGCTGAAAAATCTCACACGTTAAAACATTTGAATGAATTCACTAGCGTGGATATTGAAGGTGCATTTATTGATTATTCTGATGTGATGAATTTAATAGAAGCAGCAATTAAAAAAATATATGATTATATAATCAATAATTGCAAGTCTGAAATTGATATTGTTAATCCTAAACTACAGAATTTACAACATACTAATTTTAAAAGATTTACATATTCACAAATTTTGGAAAAATTACAAAATAATGATATCAAAATAGAATTTGGCAATGATTTATTGGACTCGCACCTTAAATTAATTGGAAACATGCATAAGGAATTCTATTTTATAACAGACTGGCCATTATCTCTAAAACCATTTTATATACAGGAGCAATACGATTGTAGTGAATTATCTCAATCTTTTGATCTTCAATATTCAGATATCGAAATTTCTTCTGGTGGTACTAGGCTATATGACTCACAAAAACTAAAGAACAGAATGATCTCCCAAAATATAGATCCAACTGATTTCGTGAATCATTTAAATGTATTTGATTGGGGCATGCCTCCACATGCTGGATGTGGCATGGGGCTTGACAGATTGATGATGGTGTTGATTGATACAAACAATATCAGAGAAGCTGTGCTGTATCCACGAGATCCAAATAGATTACACCCATAATATGTAACATGATTTAATTTTATTAGTTAAATATCAAAATATCTATTAACGATCTTCTGTTTACATCTTAAATCCTATTAATTACTTCCTTGGTAAATTCCACAGTCGTATAATTACCGCCTATATCTTTTGTTTTTATATTTTTTTGCACTGTTTCGTAAATTACATTTTCTAATCTTTGTGCTACGAAAACAGCTTCTCGATCGTCATACTTTGTACTAATCCAATCTAACATCATTTTTGTTGATAACATGATAGATACCGGATTTGCAATTTTTTTACCAGCTATGTCAAATGCTGCTCCATGTATGGGTTCAAATAATGCATACTTATCTCCAATATTTGCACTAGGCGCTATTCCAAGGCTGCCAGAAATCTGTGCAGCTTCATCAGATAATATATCTCCAAACATGTTCGTTGTTACTATGACATCAAATTTTTCAGGATTACGTATAATATTCATAGCGCATGCATCTACATACATAGATTCAAATTTTATATTATTGTGTGATCTTGATATTTCTTCACATGTTTTAACAAATAAACCATCTGTTTTTCTCATTACATTTGATTTATGTACGCAAGTAACTTTATTTAATATATTTCTAGATTTGGCTATATTACATGCATATGTAGCAATTTTCTTAGATGCTATTTTAGAAACTAATCTTATAGCTATCGCTGCATCATCATTTATATAAAATTCATTTCCCATGTATAGATCTTCGGTATTTTCTCTCACAATTACGAAGTCAACATTATTTTTTAATGCTGACATATTAGGATATGACTTGATCGGTCTTACATTTGCATATAAATTCAATTTTTGTCTTAAAAAAACAATTACGTCAGATGCACTTTCTCCAACTGGAGCTTTTAGACATGCTGTTGATTTTTTAATAGACGAAATTGTTTCAGTTGGTAATGCATGCCCAGTTTTATTTAGTACACGATCTCCGGCCTCCAATTTATCTATGGTAAATTTTAACATGAACCTATCATTTATTGTTTCTAATATTGAAATAGCAGACTCTGAAATTTCAGGTCCTATACCATCTCCAGTTATCAACGAGATATTGTACATGAAATCACTTCAATTTGTTTTTTTTAACATGATTTTATTTATGCCGTCTATCATTGCTTTAACACTAGTTGTTACTATATCTTCGCCTATGTATTTTGATGATATGTTATTATTATGAGTGTCTTCTATTTTTATAGTGACTTCGCATAATGCATTAGATCCTCCAGAAATAGATGCCAGTTTATACTCTTTTATATATAATTGTGAAATCTTCCCAGTTATTTTTTGGATTGCATTCAAAGATGCATCTACTGGACCAACTCCATAATCTGTAGCAAAAAAATCTTTACCATTGATATTTAATTTAACAAATGCATACGGCATAGTTCCAATTCCAGTAGACACTGAAAACCCTATTAGCTTTACGAGTTTGTTTTCTTTATATTGACCAATAGTTTCATTAGCTATAGTAAATAACTCAGTATCTGTAATTTGTTTACCTTGATCACATATGTTTTTTATTTTATTGAGAATAATCTTAGTTTGTGTGGAATTAGGCTTCATATTATAATCTTTCAACATAAAATTTATGCCGTGTATTCCTGCATGCTTCCCAACAGTCAACCATCTATTTCTTCCAACTAGTTCTGGACTTATTGGTTCATAAGTTAAAGGATTATTCAATATGCCATGTGTGTGTATTCCAGATTCGTGGCTAAATGCATTGTCCCCTACAATTGCTTTATTAGGTTGTACTGGAACTTTAACCAATTTGGAAATATATTTTGATGTATCATACAATAATTCTGTTTTAATATTAGTATTCAGTTTTTTGTCAAATTGCAAACATTTTAAGGCCATTACTAATTCCTCTAAAGGTGTATTCCCAGCTCTTTCCCCTATTCCATTAATTGTTACATGTGCACATTTTGCACCATTTTGTATAGATGATATTGTATTGGCTACAGCAAGTCCAAAATCATCATGACAATGTATGCTAATTGGAAGTCTAGTTATATCGACTGCATCTTTTGTAATCTCTCCTATATATTGTGGTGTGGCATATCCTACAGTATCTGGTATATCTATTATATTGGCACCAGATTCTGCAACTGTTTTAAACATTTTTTTGAGAAAATTACGTTCTGTTCTTGTAGCATCTTCTGCAGAAAATTCTATTTTCAGACCATATGATTTACTATATTCTATGGTTTCTATAGCTTTTTCAATAACTTGTTTGCGTGTGAGTCTTAATTTATATTTTAAATGAATATCTGAGGTAGCTATAAACATATGTACATAATTAAGACCAGCGTTTACAACTGCGTCTATATCTTTCTTATTTGTACGAGCTAAACCGCATATTTCTGCAGCTAGATTCTCTTTGGTTATCAGTTTGATAGCTTGACTTTCTCCATTTGAAATTATCGGGAATCCAGCTTCAATTACATCAACGCCTAACCCATCTAATTTTTTAGCTATGCTTAATTTTTGCGTTGGTGATAATGCAACTCCTGGAGTTTGTTCACCGTCACGTAATGTTGTATCAAAAATTTTAATGTTCATTATTCTCTAAAGCTACTATTCCAGTTCTTGCTGTTTCTAAAATTTTATATATTTTTAATTTTTCTTCAAATGAATTTATTGTGCTAGGTTCTTCGGTTAATTCAATTATGATTGAATTTTTTCCTTCATAGATTCTGCTATTATATTCATTTGATAATTTATTTAATTCTTCTAGATCTGATTTATTGCTTTTCAGTATTTTAAATAAAATCGTTTCTTTATATACACTTTTGTTTTGGTTTAACCGCTTTACTTCGATAGTATCTATCATTTTATTAATTTGTTTGACTAGCTGTTGAATTTGTTTTTCATTGCAATTTGTAGCTATGGTCATTCTAGAAAAGTTATGATCCATTGTACCTCCAACAAAAATATTTTCTATATTGAAATTCCTAGATCTAAATAAGTGCGTAATCTTGAACAAAATGCCTGGTTTGTTCTCCACTAATATTGATAAAATTGTATACATTTTCTTATTACTATGATGGTAACATCATATCTTTTAATGATGTTCCTGGAGCTACAAACGGTAATACATCTTCCTCCGGGTCTATCGGTATATCAATCACTGTAGCTATATTGCTTTTAAGACCTGTTTTTATTGCCTTCTCTAATTGATCCAGTGAATGTACTCTTATTCCTTGAGCTCCGTACGATTCAGCTAATTTCACATAATCTGGGCAATTTTGAAGGTCTATTCCTATCATACGTCTATTATAAAATGTTCTTTGCCATTGTGCGACCATGCCTAAAGAAAAATTATTTATTAAAAATACAATAACTGGAATATCCTCTAATACTGATGTCGCCAAAGAGTTTTCGGTCATGTTGAAACTTCCATCACCAGCTATATCTACAACTGGGACATTAGGTGCTGCTACTTTTGCACCTATAGCTGCAGGAAACCCCCACCCCATAGTGCCTAAGCCTGTCGAACTAAAAAAAGTTCCTGGTTTTATAACATCAAAAAATAATGAGGCCCACATCTGGTGCTGTCCTACTTCTGTAGTGACTATTGCATTCTTAGGTAGCACACTGCGTAATTTTCTTAAAATTCTTGCAGCGCTCATTTCTCCAGGATGAATTTTTAAATTATCTCTCCAATATGCTTTTACTTCTTTGACATGCTTCATCCATTCACTATTTATTACTTTTTGTAATTTTTTTTGTAGTATTAACTTGATCATAATTCGTAATGATGTTTGTACGTTGCCAACTATCGCTATGTTGGTAGTTTGATTTTTACCTATTTCTGCAGGATCTACATCCATATGTATTATTTTAAGTTTTTTTTCAAATTCATCGAACGTTCCTACAGAACGATCTGAGAATCTGGTTCCTATAGCTAATACGCAATCTACTTCAGTCATAAGTTTATTGGCTTCAGCATGTCCGTGCATTCCTATAGGTCCTAAAGATAAAGGATGATTCTCAGGGAAAGATCCTTTTCCTTTAAATGTTGTAACTACTGGTATAGTTAATAATTCGGCAATTGATTGTAATTCTGCAAATGAGGACGATATGATAACTCCTCCTCCGGCTAAAATCATTGGTTTTTTAGATGATAATATCATCCCGATAGCTTTTTCTATTTGTATAACATCTGGTACAATCCATGGGTTGTATCCTTTTATCTTGAATTTAACTGCTAAATCCATCTCAGCTTCGTTTTGTTGTACATCTTTTGGTATGTCTATTAACACTGGTCCAGGTCTACCAGTCTCAGCTATGTAAAAACTTTTTTTGACTGTGAGTGGAATCTCAGATGCATGCCTCGGTTGAAATGAATATTTGACAACTGGATTTGACATTCCTATTATATCACTTTCTTGGAATGCATCTTTACCAATCATATTAATTGGTACTTGACCTGTTATTGCTATCATAGGTACAGAATCTGCTTGTGCTGTAGCTATACCTGTTAATATATTTGTGGCGCCAGGACCTGACGTGGCAAAACAAACTCCAGCTTTTCTACTAACTCGACCAAAACCATCTGCCATATGAGATGCTGATTGTTCATGACGTACTAAAATATGACGTATATTGCTTTTAAATAATTCATCATACATAGGTAAATTTGCCCCTCCAGGTAATCCAAATACTTGTCTCACGCCTTGTTCTTCTAAAGCTAACATTAGAGATTTAGCGCCAGATATGTTATTCATTGTTAACAGAATAAATCATAATTTTAACTATTAATATATTTCATCAAATCACTAAATCTATAAGTGGATTATATGAAAATAAATAACATTAAAAATTCTATTTAGTTAATGAATAATGTTGAATGATAAAGAAAAACTATCTGAAATAATAAAGATGTTTTTTGACGCAGGTAAAACTAAAAACTTACGCGTATTATACAATATACAATCTCAAGGCTCAATTTTTTCTAGTTTCAGTGACACAAGACCACGTGATTTGAAGGATTTCACTACCACTATTGCATTAGAAGAATTGAAATTCGCTAATATTTCAGACTATGATTATGAAATTCAAAATCTAAAAATTACTTTATTAGATAATTTTGCAGTAGCAGCATTTGAATTATATCAACACGGCATATTGATAGATAATACGATTTATAGCTGCAAAACAATTTCTTCGCATGTTAGATCCACATTTGTATTTTCTAAAAAACCCACATGGAAAATAATACATACGCACATGTCTGAATTCTAATCTCTAATCTTGTATTGCTAGCTTAAAGTTTTTATATGCTTCATTAGCACTTTTGTTTCCATGTACTATTGATCTTACTGCTTTGATCATTTCTATTGGATGATCTGATTGCCAGATATTTCTTCCCATGTCTACTCCTGATGCTCCTGCATTAATGGCATCATAAGTCAATTGCAGAGCCTTTTGTTCATTTATCTTTGGACCTCCTGCAATTATGATTGGTATTGAGCACGAATTTACCACTTTTTCAAAGTTGTCGCAATAATATGTTTTTACTATATGTGCACCAAATTCTGCAGCTATTCTACATGATAATGAAAGATATCTCGCATCTCTTTTTTCAAGTTCTTTTCCCACTGCAGTAACTGCTAAAACTGGCATTCCATATTCCTCAGCTTCGTTCACAATGTTGCCTAAATTTATCAAAGAATTATGCTCGTATTTTGCACCTACAAAAATAGACATAGCTACAGCACTAGCATTTAGGCGTATGGATTCTTTTATACTTGTAGTGATTTTCTCATTTGATAGATCATTACTGATAATGCTGCTGCCGCCAGATATACGTAGTACTATAGGTGTAATAAATTTAGCATTAACTGATGTTCTTAATATTCCTCTAGTCAACATAATAGAGTCACAAAATTTTTCTAATTGTTGTACTGTTTTTCTAGGATTTTCTAACTTTTCTGTAGGCCCCAAGAAATAACCATGATCTATTGCTAGCATGACCGTTTTATTATCATGAGGTTTGATGATTCTAGATATTCTATTTTTTAATCCCCAATCCATATAATAAAATAATACAATAACATTATTTATTTTGTGATCATTATTTTTATGGAATTTTTGCCATCTCGAGCATGCTCTAAAGCTCTTTTTGCATCAGAAATCGAGTATTTGTGAGTTATTAATTTATCTATGTTTATCTGTGCAGACATTATCATGCTAAATGCATCTTTCGTATCATAATCAGATGCGGCATAGCTTGTAATTATTGATATTTCTTTCGAATAAATGATGCCAACATTGATGTTTATCGTTGCATTCTTTGGAGGCACTCCGAATAGTATTATTTTTCCGCCTTTTCTTACCAAATCTACCGCATCCAAAAAAACATTTTGATTACTAGTAGCTATTATTATTATATCTACTCCATCTGGATTGGATTGTAATATTTTCTCTCTCATTTTGCTGTCATTATAATCTATTGCAATCGCACCCATCTTTTTTGCGAAGTTCAATCTAAAATCATTTATATCGATACAGGTGATTTCATCTATTCCATTATTTTTGGCTAGCATGATGTGCATTAAACCAGTAGCTCCAGCTCCAAATACAATTGCAGAACAAGTGCTATCATACGTAAATTTTCTCCATGTTCGTATGCAACATGCCAAAGGTTCTATCATAGCAGCCTGATCAAATGTCATATCGCTTGGAATTTTGATAATTCCTCCATGATTTATGTTCCAAGCAGGAACAAGAAACGCTTCTGACAATCCACAAGGATATATGTTACTTTTTTCATATTCTCTACACATCGTTTCGTTATTGTGAAGACAAAAATGACATGCATAACAAGGAACATGATGATGCACAAACACTCTATCTCCTATTCTAAATTTAGATACATTGCTACCGATCTTAATGATTGTTCCAGAAGGTTCATGATCCAAACGCATTGAAGGTTTACTATATTTTCCAAAAACTTTCTCGACATCTGATCCACAAATCCCACAAACATTCATTTCTACTAATATATCTCCAACTCCAATTTCTGGCAAGTCCACTTCTTTTAAAATAACATTATTTTTATAATAAAATACAGCTTTCATATCTACAAAATGTAAAAACATAATTTAAATGATCATCATACATGAACAAAACATAATTTAAGTAATTGTATTTGGAATCTATTTCCATGATTTATTCTTGTGTCGATAATTATACTCCTAATATTTTTTTGAGCATGGCTCGATAGTCTACATTTTCATGCTTGCTATTAGAATGAGGTAACGAAAACACCAAAATAGATTTCTTAGCTCTTAATTTAGTTAGTTGATCATCAATAGGTTTCGCTATGTCGTCACTAATCAAAATTAGCCCGACTTTCTCGTTAATTAATTTATTTACTTCTAATAATGCTTGTTTAGAATTTTCTACCATTTTTCCATGTATGCCAGCCAGCTGGAAAACAGTTACAAAAATCTTGTTTCCAACAGTTACAACTTTCACATTATATTATCTTGTACAAATGAATTTAACTTTTGTCCAAACCAAAAAAGTTAATCTATATAATAATATTAAATAATTTATGGAAATTAATAAAAATAAAAACATCTATATTTTTTTGCATGGTAGAATGGATCTAAAGCAAAAATCTATTAATGTGTTAACCAAAAATGGATTTGACAAAAATAAAATTTTGTTAGCTAATCCAAATGAAGTAGGTCATATAGGTGATTACATGGCCATGTTATGGTTTCCAAGCTCGCCTACGTATATCAAAATACAACAGATATCTTCAATAACTCGAATAAAACCTGAAGGTGTTATGGGATTATGGGCAGGAGTAGAAAAGAATGAATTATTTACAATAAAATTGGATTCTCATGAACATCAATGATACAAATCATGAATGACACTTAATAAAAAATCATCATATTCTTCATTAGAAAATTCTACTACATCTATATTCTTATTCTTGAGTGCAATTTCAATAGATTTAAGATGATAGCATGACATCTTTTGATTTAATTTGGTAAAATAATATCCTTTGCACGAACAAAAATTCAAGCTTTGATCTAACCAATATTCATTTTTTTCTCCTACTATACACCAGATCTCTTTTTTGCTAGGATTAAATATATGCAATTTTACACGATTTTCTGATAATATCAAATTAATTTTTTGTGATTCGTCCATACTAATTTAACTAATTGATAAATGTATATTCTTATGTATGAACTCAAAATAGTTCCATTTAAACCTGCACTTATTTTAGAAGGAATTAAAAAACATTTGATAATTTCTGATCTTCATATTGGTTTTGAAAATACACTTTTGCCAAATAACAATATGACAAGAACTATCAAAGATATAATTAGTGATGTTGAACATATAATTAACGAAGAAAAACCTAATTCACTAATAATTTTGGGTGATGTAAAGTCTAGTATATGCGATATACCTCTAAATGAACAAAATGATATATGCCTTTTTTTTGAGAAAATAACACAAAAAATTAATGTGATGCTAATACCTGGAAATCATGACGGTGATATAGAAAAGCTATTGCCTTCTGACATAACTGTAACAAGCTCCATGGGGCTAATAATAGACAAAATATTATTGACTCATGGACATGTAAAACCATCCACGAAACTAAATATCGACAAAATTATTATGGGTCATGCACATCCTACTTTTTTTAGTGATCGATCTATTTTAAACGGTATGCCAGTTTGGGTTTCTATACAAACCAATAAAGATTGTTTATTTCCTTCAACGACTGGCATGCTAGAAATAACTATCGTGCCGTCCTTCAATAAATATTTTCATAGTATGTCTAGAAAATCTAATCATACATACAATTCTCCAATTTTACGACGTACAAAATATTTATCTGCCAAAATAGTCTCTTTAGACGGTGCCATAATCGGAGATGAAACTATGATAAATAACGTCATATGATTTTATACATCGAACTTTAATGGCAGTATTGATGTTTCTGCATTATCATTTCTCCACTTTAATGTATCAATAAACACTTCAATAATTTCCATTGTTGTTAATACAGGTATATTTAATTCTAAAGCTTTGCGTCTA
>JAHRAP010000095.1 GCA_020027255.1 Nitrosopumilaceae archaeon
AAATGTGATTTAATAGTGGAATTAAAATATGTGTTTAGTGATGTGCTGACACAAATAATAACTAACAGAATTGTCTTTTTGTTATCAAAAATTAAGGATCTATACACTCAAATTTTGGGCACTAAGACATCTAATTATAATTTTTGCCAACATCTTATTTATGACTGTAATTTATTTCCACAAAACGAATGATTAGATTTGTTTATGTATAGTGAACTAATTGAAAAATAAAAATTTGAAAGTACGTCTGTTTGAAATATTTACATCCATTGAAGGTGAAGGTATATTTTATGGCACAAAAACATTATTTGTTAGACTGGCTGGATGCCCATTTTCGTGTTTTTATTGTGATACAGTACCTGCATTGCCTATCGATTCGGGAAACGAGTATAGCATTAATGATGCATGTAAATTGATTGATTCTAAATTAAAAAATAAAACATATAAAGTGAATTTTACAGGTGGTGAACCACTCATGCAGCATGAAGCTGTATTAGAATTGGCAAAACATGTCAAGCTCAAAAATATTCCCACTTATTTAGAATCATCATGTTTTGATTTTGGTAGATTTGTATCGTTGATGCCATATATGGATTATATCAAAATAGAATTCAAAACACTAGATTCAAAATTTGTAGAACCAAAAAATTATGATCATATTTTGAAAAATGAATTAATGTGTTTGCAAAATTCTATACAGTTAAAAAAAAAATCATATATCAAGATACTTATTAGCTCATACACTACAAAACTAGAATTTGATAAATTACTAGATGCTATTTTTAGTATATCATGTATAAATAATATTTCTGGCTTTGTTTTACAACCTGTGTACGGATCAGGAGCACCTAACTTAAATAAATTGCTACAATTTTATGATCTAGTTTATACGTATTATAAAGAAGTTAGAGTCATACCACAATTGCATAAATTTATTGATGTTCCATGATTTAATATTTGACTTAAATATGATGTAATTTTTTAAAAATCATGGACGAACATAGAGTTCAAAGAATTATTCGTGAATTAATTGTTGAATTGGGGGAGGATCCCATGCGTGAAGGATTAGTAAAAACACCAGAACGAGTAGCTAAAATGTACCATGAAATTTATTGCGGATATAA
Source organism: Nitrosopumilaceae archaeon (assembly GCA_020027255.1). Classification (GTDB taxonomy): domain Archaea; phylum Thermoproteota; class Nitrososphaeria; order Nitrososphaerales; family Nitrosopumilaceae; genus WTHC01. The sequence continues at coordinate 1,125 of JAHRAP010000095.1, forward strand.
TTCAAACTCTGACTTATCATTAAAATTTTCAGAAGATTCTAACGTTGTTATAGCCAAAGATATACAATTTTATTCAATGTGCGAACATCATATGTTACCTTTTTTTGGTAAGATTACTATAGTATATCACCCTAACAAAAAAGTTTTCGGAATTTCAAAGCTTATACGTCTAGTCGAAAAGTATTCACGAAGATTACAAATACAAGAGAGATTGACTAATGATATTGCAAATGAATTACATAGACATAATGTACGTGGTGTGATTGTAATTATAAATGCTGAACATCTATGTATGAAGATGCGAGGAGTTAAAAACGAATCTAAATTAACCACCATAACCAGAAGAGGCATCTACGAAGATGACCAAGAAAATATAACATCAATGATTCGAAGATCTGCTTATGATTTTTAAATGGCGAAATAATAAATATAGAAATAAAAAACTTAACTTATGACCACTCACAATAATATCCACATTCCTAAAGAATCATTTCCTTTTTGGATTTGGCACGCAATAGAATTCTTTGTAGTGATGTTGATATCTGTTTTAACTGCAAATGAAATAACAAAAGCTATGAGTATAGAAGTAGGTGAATCTGTCAATAATTGGATTTTTTGGAGCATTATAGGAGGCATATTTTTTTCATGGTATGTTTTGATACGAAGATTTTTCGTTGGAAAAAAATTCATCTAGTGTTGTGATTTTTATCAGCACATATATTTTGTTTTGTCGATAATGTTTGTTTTGGCAAAAGCGTCCTTGCGATTATTACATGACTCGCATTTTCCACAATGAAATTTGCCATTATTATAACAACTCCATGTATCAAAAATAATATCTTTAAGATCTACATGCCCTTTTAATAGCAAATCACTTTTTGCAAAATTACTTTTAAAAGGAGACCATATAGTTATTTTTTTTCTTAGTCCAGATTCAATACCATCTAATTCTGCTTGGTTCATCGCCTCTTCAAATTTTTGGGCGAATTCAGGTCTACAATCTGGATAATTTATATCATCTTTATGTGCGCCATAAGCTACAATAGTAGCATCTAATCTAAATGCCCATGCTGATGCAATAGACAAAAAAATTGCATTTCTGATTGGAACTACAACAGAATAATTAAATTTATCTGGAACGTTCCCTTCAGTACTTGTTAAAACATTGGTTTTGTTGTATATATCTTTCATAAACTCAATGTCTATAATTTTATGATCTTCAAAATCTAAAATCCTTGAAAATTTTTTTGCAACCAAAATTTCTTTCCTAGAAGCTCTTTGTCCATATGTGAACGATATTCCATATAAATTATATTTTTTCTTAAGATGAATACACATACAAACAGAATCTATTCCTCCACTAAAAACAACAACACATTTATTCATAGTGATTCACACAATTTTATTTTATTAATGCTCCTTCACTAGATTTACATATTGTAGTGTTGCACTTTAGATGATATTTCTCAAAACCTTTTTTCATTGTTCTGCAAATTGTATGTAATTTTGATGATTTGTCTGCAATAGCCATTATCGTAGGGCCTGCGCCACTTATAGCCACTCCAAAAGCTCCTGATTGAATAGCATTCTTTTTTACATCTGCAAAACCTGGTATTAATTTCTCTCTCGCTTTTTCAATTATATGATCTTCCATTGAATCGCCTATAGCTTTGATATCTTGATTCATAAACCCACAAATCATCTGCGTTGCATTAGCCAAATTATATGTGCTATCTGCAAGTCTAATTTTATTAGGAAGCACACTTCGAGCGAGCTTAGTTTTTTGCTCTCCTGTTTCGATTTGTGGTGTTGCGAGACAAATTCTAAGATCGTCTGGAGGTGTTATCCTAATTATGTTTAATGGGTCTGATCTCACAACCACAAATCCTCCTAGTATAGATGCTGCTACATTATCATAATGTATTGTTCCTGCACTGGCCTTTTCGCCAATACCTGCAAATTTTATTAATGATATTGTATCTAAATCCAATTCAAATAATTTGTTGAATCCTACTACTGCTGCAGCTGAAGATGCAGCACTACTGCCAATACCAGAACCTATCGGAATTCCTTTTTTTAAGAAAATTTCTATCCCGTCTTTAATACCAAATTCTTTTTTCATATTATCCACTGCTACGCTTGCAGTATTTTTTCTAGAGCTCAAATTTTTGTTATTAACATGTATTTTGATGCCGTTACATTGTGTTTTACAGATCTTTATTTCGTCATAAAACGCATTTATAGCCAAACCAAAAACATCAAAACCAGGTCCTAAATTAGCTGTAGATGAAGGTGCAATGACTTTCGCATACTGTATTATTTTTTGCTCACTCTCCAGAATTCATTATTCTATTTATCATAATCTCTAAATTGCTAATTCCATCATTAGTTACATTAGAAATAGGAACCAGATCGCTTACCAATTCATCCATATTCAAACCTCTTAATATTGATGTTGTTAATGTATATTTTTCGTCATGAGATGTCTCAGAAATCCTTTTTTCGAGAATATTAGGTTCAGCAGACCATTTTAAAACATCGTCTAATTTTTTGATTATATCTATTTTTGTCAAAACATTAATTGTAGGTAGATTAAGGCGTAATCTTATTGATGCTGCTAATAAAGAAATAGATACAAAATTAATAGGCGTTGTACTTATAC
>JAHRAP010000106.1 GCA_020027255.1 Nitrosopumilaceae archaeon
GGATGTAATAATTTAATTTGTAAAAATCCTACGTGAATGTTTATTTTTTCTAACATTTTGATTGCATCTAATATTGGTCCTGTTGTAGAACCCCAGCTTATAATGCAGTGACTATTAATTTTGTGTAAGACTATCTGTTGAGATTTTGGGATCGTTTTTATTATTAGATCTAAACGAGATATACGTTTGTCCATCATTTCGATTCTACACATAGGATCTTCGGTTATATGACCGTATTCATCACTTTCATCACCTGTATTCCAAAATATTCCGTTGGGCATACCTAATTTTGATCGTGGAGATATTCCATCTTCAGTAATTTGGAATCTTTTATAATTTGTGTTATTGATCTCATTTAGCAATTTGCCTCTAGTGATTTTTATTTGTGTCAAATCAAAGTTAGCACATGTAATTATAGAACTTGCAATAAATTTATCAACCATATGAACTACAGGTACCTGATATATCTCAGAAAAATTAAAACATCTAGCTGTATCATAAAAACTTTCTTCAATACCACCAGACGCATAAACTATCATTGGAAATTCACCGTGCCCAGCATGTATTACAAATAACAAATCTTCTTGTCCATGACGTGTGGGTAGTCCAGTAGATGGCCCACTTCGCTGATATAATGTAATAACAATAGGTATTTCATTTATCCCTGCCCATCCAAGCGATTCAACCATCAATGAGAATCCAGGACCAGATGTAGATGTAGATGCACGGACTCCAGTCAAAGAACTTCCTATGGCCATACAAATAGCTGAAATTTCATCTTCTGATTGTATTACAGTAACTTCGTCAGGTTTTTTGTCATTAGTGAATCCTTTTGATTCCAAATACACGCATTCATCTGTGGCAGGAGTGATGGGATAATAAGATTGAAATCTGCAACCGGCAATTATCTTACCTAGTGCAATGCTCTCATAGCCTTTTATCAATATTTCATTCATATGCACGTTTTTGGGTGCAATAATATCAATTTGCGGTATGTTAGATACCGCATAACTGTATGCATGTTTAGATATTTGGATATTATTTTTAATCACGTTTGGTTTTTTGTAAAAAATTTTAGAGATGGTTTTGGATATAAATGAAAATGGAATATTCAATATACCTAGTGATAATGACACATAAATGATGTTAAATAAGCGTGGAAAAGAATAATTTTTGAGATCTATTGTTTTAGATGTATGATTTATATCGTATAATGAGATAGGGCATAAAATGATATTTCGATCTCTAGCAGTTTCTAGTATTCCTTGTATCGAAAAATCTTTATGTGCTTCTTTTAAGTAATTTTTCAACCTTGCATTGAAATAACTATCAATTGTTTTGATTTCTTTGATTTTTATGTTCAACATACTCCGATCAAAAATAATTATACCACCGTCCAAGACGTCTTGTGTATGCCTAATTATGGTTTCTGCATCTATTCCAACTAACATGTTTATGTTATTTGTAGTAGAATTTATTTTGGTATCAGAAAGTCGTACTTCATAATAACTATGCTCTCCTTTGATGTTAGAATAATATTCACGTTTGCCAAATACACTATAACCAGCTAATGCAAATGCACTGGAGAAGATGTTAGCTGCAGTATCAACGCCACTTCCCTGAGGCCCGCCGATCAACCAAGTATAATCAAAGTTCATCAGAGTCTAAACGTATTGCTACTAATATAATCATAATCAAGATTGTATGAATTGATATTTAATGCTATAATTAATTACCTGCGTCTACTAATTTTTCATAATTCCAAATGTTTTTAGCATTATTTTCAAGTTTGATGAATCCTTGTTCATAAAGTTTTGTTATAATATATGCAGAATATGCAGGAGCTCCTGTTGCACCTGGTGAATTATAATTAATTATATGTAATGAGTTATCTCCATATAATTCTAATACATCATGCATAAATGTACCATCGTTTAGTATGATTTGGCTTCGAATGCCAGCAGTGCCTTTATTAACAAAATATTTAGGATCTGCGTCTGGAATGAATTTTTGTATTCTATTTACTAAACGTGTTGTAGATATAGAACTTAGAAATTCTTTAGATGCTAATGCCAAAAAATCACTATTGGAAAGAATTTTAAATGTATTTTTGTTTATGTATTTAAATAAATAGAATATATCTCGAAAATTGCTAATGCAACCATCATATGTTTCAGGAGTCAACACTGGCACTGCAGTAGGCCCAATCTCAGTAATTCCATTAGAGCGTTTAATCCAATGAGGATCCAAAAAAGGATATTCTTCAAATTCAGGTACAGAATAGATATTGGTATTAACCAAGTTCCCGTGATCATTAGATGCGATCATGTATTCTCCCCTAAAATTAATATGAGAGTATTCACTGGCAAGATTAAATTTTTGTGCAATATTTAATGAGTTTCCACCAGCGCAATTTATAACGAAATTTGTAATGAGTTCTTTCCCATTTTCAAATATTAATTTAATATGATCTAATGAATCAACTATATTTTTTACTTCAAAATTGAAAATAAAATCGGTTTTATTTTGTGCAGAGTGATTTTTCACGATGTGTGTCAATATACCATAATCTGTAGAAACATCTCGTGGACAATATATACCAGAGTAACACTTTACGTTTGGCTCTTTTGCAGATATTTGATTTCGATCAAATAAATGTAATTCATTTTTGTCTAATCCATTTTCAATACCCCAATTGAGATATTTTTCTAATGTATTATGTTGTTTTTCATTCAATGCAACTTCAATTGTGCCTGACTCCAACCATGGAACTTCATTTTGAATTGCCATTGTTTTCCATAGATCATAAGATAAAAATGCAGATTTTGCCGCAATTTTTTTTTTGTTTGGATCTATATAAAATGGAGAATGAATTACACCAGTGTTTCTGCTGCTGGCATGCATTGCTTCGTGATGTTCTTTATCAATTACACAAATTTTAAGTGTAGTTAATGTAGACAGCCAATACGATATTGTAGTTCCCAATATCCCAGATCCTATTATAGCAATATCGTATTTCAACATGTGAATTAAAATATGCAATAAGTTAAAAATGCGCCAGGAGAGAGATTTGAACTCTCGTATTCAACAGAATACGCGCTTTCTGGAGATTTTCCAGGCGCGCGCCATTCCAGGCTAGGCGATCCCGGCATTATTTTCAATTACCTAAAAAAACACGAAAAATATAAGCATTTAGATTTTGTGAATTATTTTACTATGTTAATAATTATAGATGCAGTGATATTGCTCAGATGATCTGTGGATGATGATGTTATCTTATATCTGCCTACAGAAAGTACATTACCATCGTTTTTTATTTGATCCCAAATTACTGTTTTGGTATTTTGTGAATCTAGGTACATCATTTGATTTTCTAAAGATGAAGAATACAATAACCTGCCACCCAGACTAGTGATTTTAAATAATACTTCATTAAATTTCAGTTGAGTAGTTCCAGAATTTATTAAATGTATTGTAATTTTTTCACCAATTACGAAATCTGTTTTTTCAGTTACAATAGATAATGATGACCCGTCAACAAATTTTAGTTGTTTTGGTGTATCACCACTCATAAACAATAATCCAATCATCATGCATGAAATAGCACCTACCAATATACTGAAAATGAAGTTTGGATTCAATGACTAATTACTTTGTACGCCAATTTTTTTGATATGTTTGTGGCGTCATTATTATTCGTTTGGTTTTAAATGCATATCCTTTGACATTTTTGATAATTTCATTCTCAGACAAAGTAGATTCAGCTAGTGCGACTATTTCTCCTTTTAATGTGTAAATTGCAACCAGATCACCTTGTTGAATTTTTGGAGAAATAAATACAATTCCAGGTATTGCAAGCTGAGCTCCATGACACAATGCGTCTACTGCAGAATCTCTTATGACCACAGCTTTAATCTCACTTAATGCTTGTTCAATGGGCAATATTATTTTTTGTAATTTAGAGCATGTTTTTGTTTGTATCCATGATTCATATGCATCCATTAGTTCATGAAGAGTTACTAAATGATAATCGTTTTCATGGAATTGGCTTACACGATTGCGTCTCAATTCTATCATAGTAGCTCCACTTCCCAATAATTCTCCAATATCATACAATAATTTGCGTATGTAAGTGCCACTTTCACACATAATGCGAATTAGTATCAAATTATCTTTTTGTTCTATTAGCTCTATATCGAATATTTTTCTAATTCTGGTTTTACGCAATACTGATGAACGTTGTGGTGGTTTTTGGTATATGTCACCACAAAATTGTAATAACATAGTGATTATTGTTTCCCTGGTGAAAACAGAGTGCAATCTGCCAATTGCATGATATTCTTTGGCACCTAAATGAAGTATGTTTAATGCTTTAGTCGCATCGTTTAGTCCAATAGGTAATATTCCAGAAACTAATGGATCTAATGTTCCACTATGCCCAGCTTTAGGAATTTTGAGAATTTGTTTGACAATAGAAACAATTTCATGAGATGTTTGGCCCTGTGGTTTATCTAGCAATATGAATCCATATTTCAAAAGTCTATCCACATTAAATATATCAATATCACATGGCAATTCTACATCAGGTTCATTATTACTATGGTGTATTCGTATTAGGTTTTCTAATTGTTTTAATTTCAAATCAAATTACGCACTGCAGATTTAGCTACTTGTAGCACTTCGTTGGCACTTAGATTACTTGTATCAATTATTTTATCAAATATTGTAACATCATTTTTAAAATCTATATCATATAATTTCTTATAT
>JAHRAP010000064.1 GCA_020027255.1 Nitrosopumilaceae archaeon
ATTGGCCTCTACTATATTTCATTATATGTTTAATAGTTTCATCTACATTAGACAAACCATACATAATTGAATTTTTAATACAATCATCCAATTTTTTTATAGTGTTATAATCAAATTTACTCTTCATAACATTTATTCCTAAAGGTACTGGAAGCATTGTCTTTTCGTCCCACCATTTTCCAACATCAGCTATTTTGATTAAATTCTCGTTTTGATATGATAATTGAGTTTCATGAATTACTAGCCCTGCATCTACTTTTCCATCTTTGACCGATTGTGGTATTTTATCAAAATCCATTTCTAAAAATTTGAATTCACCAATCATTAATTCTAGTAACATAAATGCTGAAGTTAATTTGCCTGGAACAGCTATTGTGATCTTATTTAATTCATTATATTTGATTTGTTTACTTGCTATTATGATTGGGCCATATCCAATACCAAAGCTACCTCCGCTTCTTAAAATAGTATAATCGGATAAATATTGATAAGCATTAACAGAAATTGCTGTTACGTCCAACTCTGATCTTATTGCTCGTTTGTTTAGTTTTTCTACATCTTCAATAATATGATTAAATGTGAAGTTGTTATTAGATACTTTATTGTTAAATAACCCATAAAACATGAACGCGTCATCTGCATCTGGAGTGTGCCCTATTGTAATTTCCATAAACCAATCTTATAATCTACTTAATTTATATTGTTTATTTTTTCCACAAAATTTAATACATGAATAAAATGAATTATTCCATTAATGAAATTCAAGGCAACAGAACAAATACTAAAAATTATCAAAAATAAAAACCAAATTAGAAATTTTGGTGTAATAGCACACGTAGATCATGGAAAAACCACTATGAGCGACAGCCTCCTTGCATCTAGCGGAATTATATCTCCATCTTCTGCTGGAAGAGTACTTGCATTAGATTCTATGAAATTAGAACAAGATAGACAAATGACCATAGTGCAAGCCAACGTAACGTTACTTTATGAAAAAAACAGTAACGAATATGTCATTAATATGATTGATACTCCAGGTCATATAGATTTTACAGGACGAGTTACTAGAAGTTTGAGAGCAATTGATGGTGCTGTTGTCGTTTCTGATTCAGTTGAAGGTATAATGACACAAACTGAAACTGTTACACGTCAAGCATTAGAAGAAAGAGTTAGGCCTGTATTATATATAAATAAAATAGATCGGCTTATTAAAGAACTAAGACTTTCCCCAGAAAAAATGCAGGATTGGCTTGCGAATATTATATCTACGTTTAATGGATTAATAGACACTTATGCAGAACCAGAATATCGTGATAAATGGAAAGTGTCTATCCAAGATGGCAGTGTTTCTTTTGGGTCTGCGAAAGATAGATGGGGATTTAATATAGATATAATGAAAGAAAAAGGAATATCTTTCAAAGAAATATATGAAACATATCAAAGTGGGGGTGATAGTATTGCTCAATTAGCAAAAAAATCACCTTTGGCAGATGCAGTTTTGGGAATGGTAGTAAAACATCACCCGCCACCACATGTGGCACAGCAATATAGAATACCAAAAATATGGAAAGGCGATTTAAAAAGTGACATCGGTAAATCTATTTTAAATTGTGATGATAATGGACCTGCAGTTATGATGATAGTAAATATGACCATTGATCCTGCTGTCGGACCAGTTTCGATAGGACGATTATTTTCTGGTACATTAAAAGATGGCCAACAGATCTATATCATTGACTCAAAAAAACAAAATCGTATACAATCAGTTAATTTCTTTATGGGTAATCAACGTGAAATGGTGGGTGAACTAGGTGCAGGAAATATGCCTGCGCTTTTAGGAATTGATGCAAGAGCAGGCCAAACTTTATCCAGCACACAAAATGTTGAAGTATTTGAAAGTATCAATTATGTTTCTGAACCAGTAATCAAAATGGCTATTGAGCCTAAACATCCAAAAGATCTACCAAAATTAGTTGAAGTTTTACGTAAATTAACAATCGAAGATCCTAATCTTGTAATAAAAATAGATGAAGAAAGTGGAGAAACAATAATTTCTGGAATGGGCGTGTTACATCTTGAAATAGCCACATCATTAATTAAAGATTCTGGTATAGACATAATCACATCACAACCGCTTATCAACTATCGTGAAACAGTGCAAAAATCTACGGAACCAATAATGGCCAAATCTCCAAATAGACATAATAAAATATTCATGTCTGTAGAACCTTTAGAAAATAATATAGCTGACATGATCAGGAATGGAAAATTAAATGAATTAAAAGATAAAAAAGAAATAATTAAAACTCTACGTGAAAATGGATGGGATTCAGATCGAGCTAGAAATGTTATGAAAATAGATCCACGTGGCAATATTATGGTAAATGGGACTAAAGGCGTTCAATACATTCAAGAATCATCAGATTCTATCTTATCTGGATTTGATGAAGTTTTGAAAGAAGGGCCGTTAGCAAAAGAACAAGTTAGAAATTGTAAATTCATTTTCACGCATTTTGTACCTCATGAAGACACTGCGCATAGAGGTCTATCTCAGCTTGGACCAGCATCACGTAGAGCCTGTTTAGGATCATTTTTAATGGCAGATCCAACTATTCTGGAACCTGTATTAGGTATAGAAATTAGAGTTCCACAGGATATGATTGGTAATGTGGCAACTGCAATATCTGGAAAACGTGGAAAAATAATTGACATGAAACAAAAAAGTATCATAAGTATAATTACTGGAGAAATACCAGCTTCAGAAACATTTGATCTTGCAGAAGTGCTTAGAGGACAAACTGCTGGAAAAGCTATTTGGAACACACATTTTAAAAATTGGACACAAATACCTAAATCACTTCAACCTCAAATTATTGCTGAAATTAGAAAACGTAAAGGACTCAACGTCGAACCTCCAAAAGCATCAGAATTTATAGATCGAGAATAATGGAACTTTTTAAATAAAACACGTCAATATCTGTGTAATGCAATTTTTGTATATTTCATTTAGTTT
>JAHRAP010000073.1 GCA_020027255.1 Nitrosopumilaceae archaeon
CTGAACTACCTCAAACCAAGGATGATCTTTTAATGACACTACAAATTCTTGACCCACCGAGCCTGTCACACCTATAATTGCAACTCTTTTTTTCACAATACAAATTCTAATTTTGGTTATAATAATATTTCATAATTTAATAATGACTATACTAATAGTACTGAAGTGAAATTAAATATAAGTAAAAATGTAGTATCGCATTCACCAATAAAACATGGTGGTATAAATGCATTAAATCTTAATGACTCAGAGATCATAGATTTTAGTTCTAATGTGAATCCTATGGGATGCCCACACAAAACAATTGATCATATCAAAAAAACTTTAACAGTATCATTTTCATCTTATCCAGATCCTTGTTCAAAACAACTTTATGAAAAATTAAGCAAGTATACTGGCATAAATGAAAACAATATTATTGTAAGTAATGGGTCAATAGAAATAATCTATGATTTTTGTCGAATATTTTTAAATCCAAAAACATCTGTATTAATGCCAATACCAACATTCGGAGAATATGAATTAGCTTCCAAGCTTAATGGCTGTAAAATTGTTTTCTTTAAAACAATGAATTTAAACAAAAATTTAGAAAATTTTGTAAAAAAGATACCTCGTAACGGATGTGTTTTTATCTGTAATCCTAATAACCCTACTGGCGTATTGGTTACACAAAAAAATATGTTACAAATTATTGAAACTGCAAAAACCAAATCAACAATAATATTCGTAGACGAATGTTTTATAGAACTAACTTGTAACGAAAACGAATCTATATTAAAATATATTGCATGTTTCGATAATTTGTTTTTATTACGATCTTTAACTAAAACATTTGGACTAGCCGGATTAAGAGTAGGTTATGGGATTGGTAACAAAAAAATGGTTCGCTTTCTTAAAAAAATCAAAATTCCGTGGAGCGTTAATACATTAGCTCAACAAGCTGCAATTGCATCTATACCTAATAAACCATATTTACGTCAAACCAAGGATTTAATCAAACGAGAATCAACTTTTCTGAAAAAATCTATTTCCAAACTCAGTAATTTTATTTGTTACGATTCTGCTACCAACTTCATTCTCATTGAATCTTCATTAGACATCACATTTTTACAAAAACAACTTCTAAACCATAAAATTTTAATACGAAATTGTAATAATTTCAAGGGATTGGGAAACAATTTTTTTAGAATAGCAATTAAAACCCACGCCGAAAATTTAAAGTTAATTAAATCCTTGGAAGTGATATCACGAAAACATTAATGATTCAAGGCACGTCTTCAGGATCTGGAAAAACAACATTAGTTATTGCACTATGTAGAATATTTAGAAATCTAGGCTATGCTGTAGCTCCATTCAAATCACAGAATATGTCTAATTTTGTCTACAAATATGATGATGATTATGAAATATCTATGGCTCAAGCACTACAAGCTATTGCATCTAAAACTAAAATAATACCAGATATTAATCCAATTCTATTAAAACCGCTAGGAAATTATCAAAGTGCAGTGTTTGTTCGAGGCAAATTCTACAAAATTATGAATACGTGTGAATATTATAATAAATTTATTAATATTGCTTTTAACATTGCGATAGAATCTCTAGATAATCTAAAACAAAAACATGATTTGATAATTATAGAAGGAGCTGGCTCTCCAGCTGAAATCAACATGACCAAATATGACATTACAAACATGAAAATTGCAGAACGATCACGAACTCCAGTCATATTAATAACTGATATTGATAGAGGCGGATCATTTGCCAATGTTGTAGGCACTATGAAATTATTAAATATGAAGCATCGTTCATTAATCAAAGGGTTTATTTTTAATAAATTTCGTGGCGATATCAAAATATTATATCCTGGTTTTGAAAAACTTCTGAAGTATACTACTAAACCCACATTTGGAGTTATTCCAAAAATTAATATAAAATTACCGCAAGAAGATTCGCTAGATCGACCACCTAAAAATCACATTCTTGATATCCAAAATCTTAAATCTATAAATGCTGAAATTGAAAACATTTGTTCGGTAATAGAAAACAATATAAAAATTAAGAAAATAGAGGAATTTTTATAATATGTTTGACATATTATGTATAATAATTTTAACTTTCATCATTGATCGCAAGTTTGGTGAACCAAAAAATAAATTACATCCCACAGCATGGGTAGGATCTATAATATTAAAATTAGTAAATATAATTATAAATTATAACAAATATGAAAAGTTTTTGGGCATAGCATTAACTATTTCTGTTGTAATTATTGTATTACCTGTGTTATATACTATAATGGGATTTGTTACATTGCTTGCAAATTATACCGCATTAGATTATGTGTTCTATGCATTTTTAATTATTTTCATATCTATGTTACTTAAAACCACGATTTCAATAAACGGTATGGAAAAACATGCGATCTTAATTATGGATGCATTAGATAATAATAATTATAATGACGCCAGAAAAAAATTATCGTTAATAGTTAGTAGAAACACAATCAAACTAGACAAAAATCATATCATCTCTGGCGTTTTGGAAAGTATGAGTGAAAATACAGTTGATGGAATAACTGGACCGTTGTTTTATTTCATGTTGTTTGGGATCAAGGCTGCATTTGTGTATAGAACAATTAATACAATTGATTCTATGATTGGTTATAAGAACACTACCTTTAAAAACATAGGATGGTTTGGTGCTAATTGTGACACTTTTCTTAATTATTTACCATCTAGATTGACTGCTTATGTAATCATCTTATGTGCACTGATTCTAGGATATAATTGGAGAAATTCTATCAAAATAATGAAACGTGATAATATGAAAACTGAAAGCTACAATTCTGGATACCCAATGGCTGCATTAGCTGGCGCATTACAAGTAAAACTTGAAAAAATAGATCATTACATAATTGGTGACGGATCAATAAACTTGACTACCAAAATCATAAAATCTGCAATCCAAATCATGAAATTAACTCCTATCGTTTTCTGCTCCCTATTGATAGTATGCGAGCTTTTATTATTTTACTACATGGGGTGGATGTTTTATGTTTGATGCCATTTCGTCAGTATTTTCTTTTTTAACTATAATTCCAACTAAAACACAAAAATTAGAATACATAGCACAAAACATCCATTTTTTTCCAATAGTTGGAATTGGGATAGGATTAATAATATCGTTTATCAATTTTGTATTTTTATTAGCATTACATTCGTTATTAGTTAGTTTGTTTGTTGTAGTTTTATTGATGATTATTACAGGACTTCATCATCTCGATGGATTGATAGATTTCGCAGATGGTATTATGACTAAAGGAAATAATAAAAAAAAAATTCAATCAATGAAGGATACATCAATAGGATCCGCCGGCGCATCAATATTAATTTTGTATATTGTTAGCATGATCTTAATAATTTCTATGTTAAATGAATTCATTGTATTTAAAGCAATAATTTTAAGCGAAATGATATCTAAATTTTCTATGATATTGCAAGCTCGACTGAATCCCGCCATATCTTCTAGTATTAGCTATCCGTTCATCAAACAAATAAAACATAATAACAAAATGATATTTTCAACATTTATTGTAGTGACAATATTTGTGATGTTTGCAGGTATTACAGGACTATTAATTATAGTAATTGCATTCATAGCTGTATTGATAATTGGACTTATGTCACGTATTAATTTTGGCGGTATTTCTGGTGATGTATTAGGTGCAACCAATGAATTAACAAGATTGATCTCTCTATTTGTATTTGTTGTCGTATGATCGCATTAATCATGGCTGGTGGTAAAGGGACAAGGATGAATATTAAAGGAGAAAAACTACTTCTAAAATATACAAAACCTCTCATATTTCATGTTGTTGAGGCTCTACAACAATCTAATTGTTTTTCCAAAATAATCGCTGCTACTAGCTTCCACTCAAAACAAACTCGAATGTCATTACGTAGATCTAACATAGAAATTTTAGACACAGCTGGACAAGGATATGTTTTAGATCTTAATGAGATCCTTAAATCTCTTGAAGATTATATTTTCATAAGTTCTGGAGATATGCCATTACTAGACAAACAAATAGTAAAGAAAATGATCAGTTTATATAACGTTGCTAATGTTTGGACAAGCTATTTAGTTACCAAAAATTTCTGTGCTAAATTTCAAACTCAGAATTCAGAAACTATTATCTTTAAAAAACAAGAATGTATTTTCACTGGTTTGTCAATAGTAAATTCAAAAAAAATAAAAGATCTTAATCACATTACAGAAAAATATATCATACTAAATGACCAAAGAATATCTACTAACATTAACACATTTGAGAATTATCAATCACTACTTCCAACAACTTTGCCATAAAATTTAGCCAATGCGCCTGTAGGTTTTGCTAATGTGTTTCCACACGATTTACATGTAACTATAGTAGAAACATGCGAAAAAACAATGTTTTCTTCATTACATTCCTTGCAAATAACTTTATGAAATCTACTGTTTGGCTTAGGTATGGATATATGATTTTTTTTCAATTTATGTTAACTCAAATTTTCTTATTCGAATTCCATATTTATTAATTTTTTTTTTGCATATAGTACACATTAGAATAGGAGTTACTTTTTTAGTGGTTTTTGCTGGTTTAGCTAACTTGGGAAATTTTTGTCCGCCATACCCTTTCTTATCTTCATTATGTCTACGTTCGCCAATTGCAGATCCTCGTCTCTTGCCAGCTTTGTATATTGATATCTTTTGTTTAGTTTGTTTATTGCATTTCGAACAAAACTTCATAACTTCTTTAGGTATATTCATAACCGTTACCTGTGATACAGTAATTTAAACATCACTTATTAACAACATTTGGGAATGAAATTAGATGAATTACTCTTCGTTACATTCTATGATAGCGAAACTTAATCAAGTATCTATGGGTGATGCACCATGCGATTTACTTTTGAAAAACTGTTCGCTGATTAATGTTTATAGTAACGAAATCATTAAAGATATACAAATTTCAATTTTGGGAGATAGGATAGCACATGTTGGCATTGATGCTCACCACACTATTGGGCCAAATACATTGATAATAGATTTGGATGGTATGTATATATCTCCAGGCTTTGCAGACTCTCATATTCATATCGATCAATTTGTTTTGCCGACAGAACTTATTAAAAACTCATTATTGCATGGAGTAACAGCTTTTTTCTCAGATCCCATAGATATAGTTAGCGTGTGTGGGTATAAGGGGTTTACAAATTTTCTTGATCTGGCGAATGACGTTCCATTTAGAATATTTACATCTATACCTGGAGGCTTACCTGTAGACGATGAATTAAGTAAATGTAAAAATCTTAATGAACAACAAGAAAAAACAGCATTGAATTTACCTCATGTAATTGGACTTGGAGAAGTTTTTTCATGGACAAAAGTCACAACACGTAACCATGCAATTATGGAAAAATTATCTAGACTGCTGAAAAATAATTATGTAATTAATGGTCATACTGCTGGTGCTACAAACAAAAAACTTAATGCTTACATCTCATCCGGCATACTTTCTTGTCATGAGCCAATTGATTTTGATGAATTCATTGAAAGACTACGACTTGGAATGTGGTTGATGATTAGAGAGGGTTCTATACGTAGAGATCTAAATAATATAATACCATATGTTATAACAAATAAAATATATGATAATAAATTGATGTTTTGTTCAGACGGATTAAATCCTGATGATATCAAAAATATTGGCCATATAGATCATTGTATACGTGAATCAATAAAGTGTGGATTAAATCCAATAAATGCAATTTGTATTGCTTCCAGAAATTGTTTTGATTACTATAATCTGAACAAAGATTTTGGAGGAATCGCCCCTGGCAAAGTCGCTGATATGGTAGTTTTCGACGACATCAAAAAAATAAAACCTGTAAAAGTTTTTGTGGGAGGTAGATTAATAATGTCACAAGGCAATATTCTTATTAATTTTCCTCATAGAAATATACCTACCTGGATAACCAAAACTATTAAAACAAGAAAATTTTCGCGTGACAGTTTTAAAACTAACATAAAATTAAAAAGTACTACAGTAATGACAATATATTTAAAAACTGAAATAATTACGAAAAAAAACTATGTTGATTTGCCAAATATTAGTGAAAACATACCTCCATCATTTGATAAAGATATCTGGAAAGTTGTTGCTATAGATAGAACATTTAATTCTAACAAATATTCAGTAGGGTTTTTACAAAATTTTGGGCCTGATATTGGGGCTTTTGCATCAACTTGGAGTTTTCACGAAAACAACATGGTGGTTATTGGTTCAAATGAAAATGATATGGTTATTGCCGCCAACAATTTAATCAAAATGGCTGGCGGCATGATAGTAATTAAAAATGGTAAAATCTTAGCTTCTTTACCATTGCAATATGCAGGAATATTATCTACAGATCCATTTGAAAATGTAGTCAATAATTTCAATCAAATCAATTCTATAATCATAGATTCTGGTTGCAAGTTCAAAAAACCCTATCTAATTCCGTTATTTTTGACATTTCTAGCATTGCCAGAAGTCAGAATAACTTGTAACGGGGTAATAAATGTTAAATCTAAATCTTATGAACAAATACTAAAATGAGAAATATTAAAAAGGGACAAGATATAAAATACATTGAAATTTAATGGCTTCAATTCAACAAACCCCAAATGGGCCAGTTCTCGTTTTGAAAGAAAGTGCTCTTCAACAAAAAGGTAAAGATGCGCAAAAAAACAACATTGCAGCTACAAAGTTAGTATCTGATTTGGTTAAAACTAGCCTTGGGCCTAGAGGCTTAGATAAAATGCTAGTTGATTCTATTGGTGATGTAACTATAACGAATGACGGTGCAACTATTCTCAAAGAAATAGATGTTCAACATCCTGCTGCTAAAATGATGGTTGAGATATCAAAAACTATTGATAACGAAGTTGGTGATGGTACTACCACATCTGTTGTTTTTGCTGGGTCATTACTTGATAAAGCAGAAAATCTTCTCAGCAAAGATGTTCATTCTTCTGTCATAGTTGACGCTTATCAAGAAGCTGCAGAAAAAACACTTAATTTACTAACCGAAATAGCTAAACCTGTAGAGCCTGATGCTAAAGAAGCTCTATTCAAAATAGCAAAAACTAGTATGGAATCAAAATTGATTTCTGAAGACAGTAAAGAATTATCAAAATTAGTAGTTGATGCAGTTCTAAAAATATCAAATCCAAAAAATGATATTTATAAAGTAGATCTAGACAATATCAAAGTCGAAAAAAAAGCTGGCGGTTCTATTTCTGATACCATGTTAGTGAAAGGTATTGTGTTGGACAAAGAAATAGTACACAGTGGCATGCCTGCCAAAATACAAGATGCTAAAATTGCATTAATTAATGCTGCACTAGAGGTAGAAAAAACTGAAATGAGTGCTGAAATAAGAATAACAGATCCTACGCAAATGACTATGTTCTTAGAAGAAGAAAATAGAATGTTAAAAAATATGGTTGATAAAATTCATGATTCTGGAGCTAATGTGCTTATATGCCAAAAAGGCATAGATGATATTGCACAACATTATCTTTCTAAACATGGAATAATGGCAATTAGAAGAGTGAAAGAAAGCGATATGGTAAAACTTACAAAAGCTACAGGTGGCAGAATAACTACTAGTGTTGATGAACTAACTGAAAATGATCTTGGACATGCTGATTTAGTACAACAGAAAAAAGTCGAAGCTGACAAATGGGTATTTGTTGAAGGATGTAAACATCCTCAGTCAGTAACATTGTTGTTGAGAGGCGGTTCTCAAAGAATCGTAGACGAAGTAGATAGATCTATACATGACGCTCTCATGGTAGTTAAGGACGTAATCGAGAAACCATCTATAGTTGCTGGTGGTGGAGCTACAGAAGCTTATTTAGCATCAAGCTTGAGAAAGTGGGCTGATAATAAAGAGGGCCGTGGACAATTGGCAATAATTAATTATGCAGAAGCATTAGAATCAATACCATTGACAATCTCCGAAAATGCTGGAATGGATCCAATAGATACACTCGTAGCATTACGTGCAAAACAAAATCAAGGACGTAAATGGGCTGGAATTAATGCTAAAGATAATAAAATTGCAGAAATGTATTCGCTTGACATTGTTGAACCTGTATCTGTCAAAGAACAAATCATCAAATCTGCAACTGAGGCAGCATGCATGATATTACGAATAGATGATGTTATATCAATATCTGGAGGATCGCAAGGTGGCAAACCAGGTTCACCATGATGACATAACTTCCATTCATCAATTTTAAATACAGCTCACTACTCGTTTTTCAATGATTGATTTTTGTTCGAAGTGGTTTGTTATCAATATAACCAATCATATTTGTATTCTAGTTGTGTATCATTATGAATTTCAGTAGATGCTTGTTATATATTATATAATAATATAATTATAGTTCAACATAAAACTAGAAATTAGTAACATCATTTTATATTAACTAAAATTATTAATTATTTAGATGTATTCTATATGTAACGCAATAACTGAATTGTAGCTCGATGGTTTATCCACATAAAAATAATTTTAATTTAATTTTTTTGCTTGTGAATTAATAATTAAATATCGACAAATCACTGCGGTTCAATTGTTGCTGGCGGTTTACTAGATATTACATATGATACCCACACAACTCCATCTACTTCATTAGTTATTCTGTTGCTTATTGTTTCTAATACAGCATGTGGTAATCTGGTCCAATCTGCGGTCATTGCATCTATAGAATTAACAACTCGTATCATAACAATATTTCCAACTTTACGTTTATCCCCTGTAACTCCTGTAGCATGATCATCTCCAACTGCAGCATATGCTTGCCAAACTTCATCATAGATTTTTGATTTGGTTAGCTCTTCTTCTACTATTTTACTTGCAAATCTTACTATTTTTAATTTTTTTGGTGTTACTTCACCAATTATTCTAACAGCTAGTCCTGGACCTGGAAATGGATGTCTATTAATAACTTCATCTGGAATATTTAATATTGCAGCAATTTTTCTGACATCATCTTTGTATAGATCTCTTATTGGCTCCAAAATTTTTAATGTCATCCAATTTGGTATACCGCCAACATTGTGATGTGTTTTTATTATTGATGAAGGTCCATATGAAACACCACTTTCTATAGCATCTGGATACAAAGTTCCTTGTGCAAGCCATTTCAAATTATTGTTTAGCTTGGCATATTCCGAAAAAATTTTAATGAATTCTTCACCGATAATCGTCCTCTTTTTTTCTGAATCTGATATTCTTTTTAATCTACTTAAAAATCGTTTCTGTGCATTGATGGTAATTATTTTTATTCCCATCTTGGCAAATATCTCTTGCACTACTTTTACTTCGTCTATTCTTAGCAAACCATTGTCTATAAAAACACATTTCAATCTGACTCCGATTGATTTATGAATTAACAATGCAGTTACTGTAGAATCTATACCTCCACTAACTCCACACATCACTTCGTCTTTTATCGCAGAAATTTTTTTTGTTGCATCATCGATAAAATTTTTCATGCTCCATTCTTTTTTAGCATTACAAATTTTTAAAACAAAATTTTGTAAAATTTGAATTCCATTTTCTGTATGGATGACTTCTGGATGAAATTGTATTCCGTAAATAAACTTCGTTGTATTTTCTATCGCTGCTGCATGTGATTTATTTGTACTTGCGATTATTTTAAAACCGTCTGGTATTTTTACTGCTTCGTCACCATGACTCATCCAAGCCTTCGTATTCTCTCCTACATCATCCAACAAATTTGAATTATTTTTTATTGTAAGTGTTGCAGATCCATATTCTTTATTTGCATTTTTTACAATACCTCCAAAATTACTAACTATTAATTGATGTCCGTAGCAAATACCCAAAATGGGTATTCCTATCTTAAAAATATATTTTGTTGGAATTGGGTGATTATTGGTATATATGCTAGATGGACTTCCTGACAAGATAATTCCTTTTGGATTCATTTTTTTTAATTTTGTGAATGATATATTATATGGAACAAGTTCAGCATATACTGAAAAGCTCCTTATCCGTCTGCATATGAGATGACTATATTGAGATCCAAAATCTAATACTATGATTTTATCCATGACACATCAATTAGAGTTTTCTAACATTCGAGATAACGACCAAGTTATGGTATTCACAATTTCATTCACTCTTTCTTTTCTACGATAATTTGTTATTGTTATATTTCTTAATGTTGATTTGTCATCAACTATATTGCAATTGATCATTTTATTTTCATCACTTACGCCATCTTTAATATCTGTTTTTTTCATTCCTGCAATTATTCGATTTATAAAAAATGATTTAAACGGTGGTACATTAACATCCAAACTCACATTTTTTTCTAATACGATAGAAATTTTGTCAGAGGTAATGTGTGCATTTGCGATCAACATTCCATTCTTATTGCTATTTATTTGTATTGAATAATTAGAGAATGAAGATAGTTTTTCAGATTTATTGGTATGATCCACTAACGAAGATGCTTTTATAAAACTTCCCTCTTTGATAATCATATCGATTATTTCCAAATTTTTCTCTAGTAATTTATTCTCATTCATATTTTTTTCTAATTTGCTAGCTAATGTATGTTTTAGTTTAAACAAATCTTTTATTTGTTCTTCTGTAAAATGCATGATCTTATAATATCATATACATATTAAAACTCTGATCTAATTACATTTTTAACATCATTATAATTTATTTTTATAAACCCTGCCATCATTTTTGATGTAGTATAAAATTTTATTTTCGTTTGCATAGCCAACCACTCTAAAAGAGATTCTGCCATCTTCATTTTTTTAATTTTTAATAGTTTGTTTGGTATTATTTTTTTGGAATATTTTCCTATAACGTCGCCAAAATCCATTCCAAACAAAATTACTTTGCTAGCATTAAAATATGATGCTAGAAACACACACCTATCGCCATCTGTGAATCCGCCAAAGTTATAGATATTGCCGAACGGTTTTGTTTCTGTTGTTCCTATGCAATTTTTGATCCCCAAAACTAATTTCAATTTATTATAATTATCACCATGTGCATGAACTATAACCATAGTTTTATCTTTGATATTATTTATGTAATTATCGCATCCATCAAGATCTGTAACAATTATATCTGGTTCTATGTTATTTTCAATTAAAGCAGATGTGGCTCCGTCAGCTACAATTTTAGTTACGTGTTGAAATTCCTTTAAAATATTTATGGATAATGAAATAGACGGTCCTGCGCCTATGATAAATACTATTTGGTTTTCAATTAACGATTTTAATTTTTTGATAGGCGGATCTGATTTTAGTAACGAATTTAGTAACTTTGCTGATTTCATATCATCTTTTACATTATAATTAAACTCTCTTATAATTTCATCATATTTCTTTTTCCATCCTGAAATGCTCATATTGTATTATTGATCTATTATTATATGAACAAACTGTCTTCGATACATTTTGGAGGCTCCAACCCTGTTCGAATAATGGGAATTTTGAATCTAAGTCCAGAATCATTTCATAAAAAATCAATTAAAACAACAAAGAACGACATAATCGAAGCTGTTCATTCTATGGAATACGAAGGTGCAGATTTTATTGATATCGGAGGAATGTCTACAGCTCCATATATTCAATCAAACATATCTGCGAAAATAGAAGCAAAGCGTATTACCAACGCAATTAAAATAGTGCAACAAGTTTCTAACATTCCGATTTCTGTAGATACATGTACATCATATGTGGCTAAACAAGCGTTAGATCTTGGTGTAGATATCATTAACGACATATCTGGATTAAAATATGATATAAACATGATTAATGTGATAAGTAATTACGAAGTATTTGTAGTATTAACAGCTTTCAGTAAAACCATAATTGCTGGAAACTACTTAACACAAACAACAAAACTATTAAAACAAAGTTTGGATCTAGCTCGATCCATCAACATACCAAAAGAAAAAATCATACTAGATCCAGGAATAGGATTTTTTCGAAACAGCGGAGTGGGCAAATTATTTACAAGAATAGATTCCTGTTGGTTATCCAGAGATCTCTCCATAATCAGGAATTTAAAATATATTAAATTAAATCATCCCATGCTGATTTCAGTATCTAATAAATCATTTATAGGAAAACTTCTTCATAAAACAAAATCTGAAGATAGATTATTCGGTTCTATAGCTGCAGAAGCGATCTCAGTATACAATGGTGCTGATATAGTTCGAACTCATAATGTATTAGAAACAAAAGACGCGATCATGATTGCTGAAAAATTAATTAAATAATAAAAGCTTATAATGTTTTTGGCCTAATTTTATTTGATTTAATTGAATTTTAAAGAAGGACTTACATTCGATGATGTTTTATTAGTCCCTAAATTTTCTAATATTGCTAGCAGATCTCAAACAAATTTACAAACCAAACTATCTAGAAATATTTCATTGAGCATTCCACTGATCAGTGCGAATATGGATACTGTTACAGAATCTGATATGGCTGTAGCTATGGCTCGTAATGGTGGAATTGGAATAATCCATAGATTTCTTACAATCGAAGAAGAAACTAACGAAGTTTTAAAAGTAAAAAGATCTGGCAGTGTAATGATTGAAACACCTTATCTCATTAATCAAAACAAAACTATATTTTATGCATCTAACTACATGAATGCTAAAAAAGTTTCTGGACTGTTAGTAATAAATGATAATTCGAATATGGTTGGTATATTAACAAGACGTGATTTATTGTTTGAATCTTCTAATACTGATAGATTAGTCAAAGATGTCATGACTACAGATATTATTACCGCTAAACCTGGAATAAATTTAATTGATGCCAAAGAACTTCTACGTAAACATAGAGTAGAAAAACTACCATTGATTGACGACAATGGTTGTATTACTGGGCTTATCACCAGTAAAGATATTTCTAACATGGAGAAATACCCTAACTCTTCTAAAGACAAAAAAGGAAGGCCGCTTGTTGGAGCTGCGATTGGAGTAAAAGGAGATTTCCTTGAAAGAGCAGAATCATTAATAAATGCTGAAGTGGACGTATTGGTTGTAGATATAGCTCATGGTCATAGTGCTAATGCCATAGACGCTATCAAAAATATCAAAAAAGCTTTCCCGAATTCTGAGTTGATAGCTGGTAATGTAGCAACAGCTACAGGTACAGAAGATCTGATCAAATCTGGAGTAGATGCTGTTAAAGTAGGAGTAGGATCTGGTTCTATATGTATAACCAGAATAGTTACAGGATCCGGAATTCCTCAATTAACCGCTGTTCTAGAGTGTGCATCTGTGGGTCAAAAATATGATATTCCAATTATATCTGATGGTGGAACTAGAAATTCTGCTGATATAATCAAAGCTCTTGCAGCAGGTTCATCTACAGTTATGATAGGAAGCATGTTTGCTGGTACTGATGAAAGTCCAGGTTCATTCATAACCAAAAACTCCAAGAAGTTTAAAATATATCGTGGTATGGCGTCGTTTTATGCATCATTAGGAAGGAAGTCTAAAGAAATAGGCACAATTTCTATCGAAGATGATCTTAATGATTATGTAGCTGAAGGAGTAGAAGCCATGGTTCCATATAAAGGAAATATTTCTGATTTGCTAATCCAACTAACCGGAGGAGTTCGTTCTGGTTTAAGTTATTGTGGGGCTCAAAATATACTACAAATGCAACATAAATCTGAATTCATAACTATATCAAATGCCGGTTTCAAAGAAAGTCAACCTCATGATGTTTCTTTGATGTAGTTAGTTTTTTATGAACCTTGAAAATATTTAATTTATGTTAACAAAAAGAACCGTCATCGGAATAACATTTGGTATTGTAATTTCGACAATTGGGTTATATGCATTGATATCTTCTTTGGGAATACAAACAGCAGAAATCCACGAAACTATTCAAATTGCTGATTATCTCTCATATCAATTTGATTCTCCAGCTGGAGTTTATGAAACAATATATGTGAAGGGAAATCTTTTTCATGTGGACATTACATCACTAACTGAAACAAACATCAACCAAGACTTCAATGATGAATTGAAATTGGATTGGTTTACTGGTAGTGAAGGTGTAAATGTAATATCTATAAAAAATATAGGTAATTCAGAACTGGAAGTACATGGAACTTTGAAATTCTCAACTGATCCTATGCTATATACGTATCATATACTTGTCATCACGGCAGGAATTGTGATTATTGGATTTAGTGCAAGTTTTAGCATTAGACGACAAAAATTACGTTAATCTAGCTGCCGGATAAGATCCTATGATTTTAAGAAATGTAGTGTATTTCAGAATATCATTAATAATTTTTTGTATTCCTAGACTATCTACATGTCCTTCAAAATCTACATAAAAATTATATTCTCCAACATTTTGTTTTTTGGGTCTAGATTCAATTTTAGTTAAATTTATGCTTTTGTCATGAAATCTCTTGATTACTTCATACAATAAACCTGGCTTATGGATCGTAGAAAAAATTATAGATGTTTTGTCATCATCTGTTTTATGTGAATGTGATTTAGCCAATATCAAAAATCTTGTATAATTATTTGGTTGATCTGATATGCCATATTTAATAACTGGTAAATTAAATATCTGCGCTGCCATTGCGCTAGCTATGCATCCTACATTGTCTTTATTCATCTTTTTAATTAATTTCACACTTCCGGCAGTATCATATGTAGGGATAGATCTTAAATTATATTTTTGAATAAATTGTTTACATTGACCTAAAGCTTGTGGATGAGAATATATTGTGTCTATTTTATTGATTTTGCTTAAACCTATTAAACAATGTTTAATATGATGATAAATCTCGCCTACTGCATTTAGATTTGTATTGTACAATAAATCATAGCTTTCTCCTACTCCTCCTTCTATTGAATTTTCTATTGGTATAATCGAATAATCTGTTTTAACATCGTCAGTTGATTTTAATGCATCTGAAAATGTTTTGAACGCAATTGTTTTTATACGTACTTTAAAGTAACATAACGCTGCAGATTCACTATATGCTCCATGTTCGCCTTGAAATGAAACACTTAACATATTAATTTAATTTTATAAAATTCATATTGCCAAAATTTCGCGATAGTTTTCTTTCATCGAGCCACGTGCAATTAATGCATTTTATTCCATCTCTAATTGTAATTACTTCTCCGCCACATTTTTTGCATTTAGTAAATAGCACTCCCATCTCATGGTCGTTCATACTTGTGTGTATAGTGCCATTTTTGTAACCTATAGTTTTTAATTCAACTATATCATCTACTATAGCTATAGTTTTTTTATGCATTCCACGTGTGGAACAAACACATTCTATCTTTGAAGAAATATGTTTGTTGTTTACATATTCAATTGAAACTATGATCATTGATGATATCATTGAAACTACAACTCCAATTATGGTATCATCCATTTTTGGTAAATCTATGTTAGATGCACTTCTTACTTCAAGAGTATGTTCTTTTTTATTGATATTGATTGTGCCAATAGCTGTGGATCTTATCATGCCATTCTCATCGTCGAATGTATTATCATTGTGTTCGTATTCTTCTATGCATGACAATTTATCTCCAGGACATACTATATTCATTATTTTTAATTATAATGATTAAAGATTATAATCGTTTATGTTCTCAATTTTATAAAATATGTTTATAGCCAATGTGGTAATTGCAAATATTCATCAATATTCTGATTTGACAATATTTTTAATAAGGCGTGGCCTTGTGGTGTAGATAAAACAGGTTTATCAAAATGATTATCCATAGAAATTCTCGGGCAGGCGACCTGAATAAAAGCATCTACATCATAAATATTTTTTAATCTCTCGTTAGTTATATTTGTTAAAGCGAACAGCTGAACCGATTTGCCTTTTTTTTCTAATTCCCTCTTAAATTTTAACGCTGTGTTTTTTGAAATCTGTCCATCTTTTAAACCTATTATTATACCAAAATTCATAACCATTGATGCTTTATACACAGCTAAAATAGCTTTTTTCTGAATTTTTTTAGCTTCTTCTGTTATCTCTGTTATCTCGTTAAAGTAAGGATCAAGTACATATGTAGGTTTACCAGTGGATAATGCAATTCCTATTGCATGAAAATTACTCTGTCCTAAAAACACATTTACATTAACCTGATTTTTAATTTCAGTGTTTGGATAAAATTCACAACCAAAAACTTGTCCATCATTAAGCTGCCCTTTCCCGCTGCCGATTTTTACTACAATCCCATTATCATTAAAAATTTTTTTGACAGTATTAAGTTGATGTAAGTGTTGACTATTTGTTGATAATGACACTGTTTTGTTTTTTAATAATTTGATGCATTTTGTGGCCACTTCATCAAATGTGATATCATCAAAAGCATTAATCATCATTACATTCTTGTATGGTTCATCAGTGTTAATCGTATGCCCTATATTGAATAACAAATCAGCTGATAAAATTTTTGCACTGGTAGTATTTAAATCGCAAGATCCCCATGTAGTATCCATAATTATGTATGTTGGAATATCAAATTTATCCATAATATGTTTAGCCAAAATCTGCATTTTATGTATTAGTCCATCTGGTGCATTAAGTGCAATGGATGCTGGATTATATTTTTTTATAGTATCGAAGATTTTATCTTCGTCTATAACTATCATCACTAAATAAATTATTAATTTTAATTTAAACTGTTTGTTTATATAATTTAATAGTATTATATATAATGTATATTTGGACAATAGCAATATTATACATATCGGAATAGATGACACCGATTCAAAATACGGCATGTGTACAACAAATCTTGCATACGAATTGGTACAACTTCTTAAACAAAAAGTAAAATTTATTGATTATCCCAAACTTATAAGACTTAACCCTAACATACCGTGGAAAACACGTGGTAACGGATCTATTTCATTAAAAATAAAAGCCACAAATTTTGATAAAATTAGAACTCAAATAATTGATTTAACTGTTAATTTATCTGATATTAAACGAGGCGCAAATCCAGGAATTGTATTCTATTATCAAGATTTAGCATCACAAAAATTAATTAATTTTAGCAGATCTGCATTATTTAAATTAATTAGCAGATCTACAGTTAAAAAATTCCTAGATTCAAATAAATTAGATTACTTTTCACCTGGAAATGGACAAGGACTCATTGGTGCTATTAGTGCTATTGGATATCAATTTAATGATCACACTTTTGAATTAATTGCATATAGAAAGAAATCAGAAATTGGTAATACTAGAAAAATTAACTTAGACAGTGTGAAATCCATTCAACATAAATATAAAACCATATTCAATAGCTATTATAAAAATAGGATCTTGATAACTCCTCGCGGACCAGATCCTGTCTTTTATGGAATTAGAGGTGACGATATCAAATCATTGATATGTGCATCAAAAATGATTAAAACAGACGAAACGCCTAAAGGGTACATGATATTCAAATCTAACCAGGGTACTTCCTCGCATTTGGATAATTTGATAGATGTTTCCAAATTAGAACCTTATTCGTCAGGGAAAATAGTTGGTATTGTATCGAAATTGCCTACTGTTAATAAAGGTGGCCATGTGATATTTTCTATAACTGCCAATTATAATGATGTTAAATGCATTACATACAAACCTACTGGAATTACAAATATTTCTATGAATTTAATAATAGGCGACGTAGTACGTGTTGGTGGCGGAATACGTAAAGCATCTAAACTACACGATCGTATACTAAATATAGAATTAATAGAAATTCTAAAACTGTCTAAATGCATAAAACTAATAAATCCCAGATGTCAAAACTGCAATAAAAACATGAAATCTAATGGATCCAATCAAGGTTTTAAATGTGTTAAATGCAAAGCAAAATGCACTCGAAAATTTATCCATGAAATACCACGAAATATAAAATGTGGATCGTATATCCCAATACCTACAGCCCACAGACATTTAACAAGACCACTCCAAAGAATTGGAATGAAAAACCAAAACACATCATTCGATAGAAATATTTCGTGGTTTCATATCTACAAACATAATTTTAGCGGGGAGTAGATTTGAACTACTGATTTGCGGGTTTCTCATTGTTTTTTAATTATGAGCCCGCCGGGATGACATAGCCCGAATCTGACTTCCCCACCCCGCTATGTAAAAATAACAATTGTAGTATATACGCGTTATCAAAAAAATTATTAATTTATAATTAATAATTATATCATTGAACAAAATAACTAGATTAGTTTTAATTATATTTTCTGTCGTGATATCATTAATCATTTTTATATCGCCTTCAACCATGCCAATTCCTAAACCAATGATCGCAGAAACAAAATCAATGGAAATAATAGCTACAAATCTAGATAATCCTCGATCTATTACATTTGGAGACAAAAAAATATACATAGCTGAAAAAAATGGTAAAATCAAATCTATACAACTAGACACACTTGTAGCGAAAACGTTGACTTCTATTCACGTACACGATACTTTTAATGGAGGATTACTCGGATTAGTAACACATCCTAACTATGTTAAAAATCATTATATTTACGCATATTTTACTTATGATGATAATAATGGTATGCTGTGGAATAAAGTAATACGAATAACAGATAATGACGATGGACATATAGACATAATGACTATATTTGATAAAATACCTGGCTCCAAATTTAATAATGGCGGTGTAATAAAATTCGGACCAGACAATAAATTATATGTTGCTACTGGAATAATAAGCAATACTTCAAAATCGCCACAAGATGTTAATTCATTGGAAGGTAAAATTTTACGCCTTAATTATGATGGCACCGTACCATCTGACAATCCGTTTTCAAATTCAATTTTTTCTTATGGGCATAGAAACACACAAGGTATGTCATGGGACCTAGCAGGGAATTTTTTTACTAGCGAGCTAGGTGATGTACAAAATGACGAAATTAATTTAATTCAAGCTGGACAAAATTATGGTTGGCCTATGCAAAAATGTTTTAGTAACGAAGATGCTCATTTTATACCTCCACTTAGATGTTATGATCCTGGAATAGAACCTGGAGGAATTTTAACCTATGAAAACGAAATTGGATCCAATCTGATAATATCATCTTTAAGAAATGGCAGTCTTTATAACTTGAAAATAGATCAAAATGAATTACACTCTCAACAAATCATGTTGAGTGGGATTGGAAGAATAAGAGATGTAGGCATTGGTTATGACGATTATATCTACATGATAACATCTAATACAGACGGAAAAGGTTTTCCGTCTCGTGATGATGATAAATTGATAAGGTTGAAAAAATGAACGGGTTTTCAAAATTTTTTGAAAAAGATAAAGATGAAAGGTTAAACCTTGTGAAACAATTTACTAAGCTAAAACCAAGCGAATTATTATTTATCAAAAACCAAACTAGCAACATTGAATTTGAACGTGCAAATAAAATGATTGAGAATGTGATTGGTACTTTTTCACTACCATTAGGAATAGCCACCAATTTCAACATAAACAACAAAAATTATATAATTCCGATGGTTATAGAAGAACCATCTATAATTGCTGCATCATCAAAAGCTGCAAAAATAGCTAATGTATTAGGTGGTTTTAAAGCTAGATCTAACACGCAATATAGTATCGGACAAGTTCACATCGTTGATTGTGACGATACGGATAATGCAATTAAACAAATCATGAAAAACACCAACCAAATTTTAAGATTGGCAAATTCAAAAACACATACACTTTCAAAAATCAAAAAAGGAGCAAAGAAAATATCATGTAGGAAGGTAACTATAGATGAAGATATTCTATTGATCGTGGAATTACTAATTGATGTTGGTAATGCTATGGGTGCCAACATTACTAATAATATGTGTGAAGTGATATCTCCATTTCTAGAAAAAATAACTGGTGGCAAATCTATAATGAAAATATTATCTAATTATTCTACATCGCGAATAATAACTGCATCTGCAATATTCGACAAAAATAAAATAGGTGGAGAAAAAATAGTTAACAAAATAATTTTAGCATATAAAATAGCTATGAATGATGAATATAGGGCTGTGACTCACAATAAAGGTATTATGAATGGTATTGTGAGTGTTTCAAATGCAACTTGTCAGGACACTCGTGCAATAGAAGCTGCCGCTCATGCTTTTGCATCACGCACTGGGAGATATTTACCATTGACTACATGGACTAAAAACGATCACGGTGATCTAATTGGATCTATTAAATTGCCACTATCTGTGGGAACTGTCGGTGGAATAATTAACATCCACCCTATGGCTAAAATATGCTTAAAAATCATTCAGACTACATCAGCTAAAACACTATCTTGCATCATAGCATCTGTTGGACTGGCACAAAATTTTGCTGCTTTATATGCATTGGTTACAGATGGTATACAGAAAGGACATATGAAACTTCATGCAAAAAATCTAGCCATTGCTGCTGGCACCAAATTAGAAAATGTAGATATGGTTGTAAGTAAAATGATCCAAGCTAATGATATTTCGATCCAAAAAGCTATAGAACTTAAAAAATATTTTGGTAATACTATGAGAAAAAAATGAAAATCAAATTCGCTATCCCCAAAGGAAGCCTCGAAGTTTCTACATTGGAGTTATTAAAAAAATCATGGACAAAAGTCAATCATAGACATCGTACTTACAGAGTATTTTTAGATGATCCTGAAATCGAAATCAAAATGCTTAGACCACAAGAAATACCACTATTAATATCAGAAGGTTTGTATGACATAGGAATAACAGGAAAAGATTGGATCGAAGAAACTAAAGCAAATGTTCGTACCATGTTAGATCTAGAATATGGTAAAATCAAACTAGTTGTAGCGATACCTCGTAATAATCAATTAAAAAGTCTAGATGACATGATAAATAATTACTTTAACCAAAACAAAATACTTAGAATCTCTTCCGAATACTTGACCGCAACTGCCAAATTCATTAAAAAATCTATGTCATATCAAAAAAATTACGGTTCAGAAGATCCATTAATAATAACACCTTGGATACATTTTGGGAAAAATAAAAATGTTCAAATACATTTGTCGTTTGGTGCTACAGAAGCAAAACCACCGGATGATGTCGACATTATCGTTGATGTCACAGAAACAGGTACTACTATGGAAAAAAACGGGCTCAAAATAATTCACACTATTTTAGAGTCTAGTGCACACGTTATTGTGAACAAGCAGTCATTATCAGATAATTTGAAATACGAAAAAATATCAGATATGTTAACACTAATGAAAGGTGCCGTTAATAGCAATAAATATCTGCATATATATCTTAATATTCACAAAAAAAATCTAGGTAAACTATTAGACAAATTACCATCTTTAAAAAAACCTACTATATGTAATCTCAGCGAGCAAGATTGGTACAGCGTAAACACTATCATCCCCAAAGATGATCTTCATAAATTAATACCAATTATTAGAAAAGTAGCGCAGGGATTAGTTATACATGAACCAAAACAAATTTTGGAATTAGAGTAACAATGAACAAAATTATGAAAATAATTAATGACTCTAATAATATCAAAAAATCTAATTTTTTCATAGACCCAAAAAATGTATCAAAAGTAAAATCAATATTACTAAATGTAAAACAAAATGGCGACACAGCTTTACAAAAATATGAAAAAAAATTTGGAAATATTGATATCGTCGATTTCAAGATATATGCTTCAGATGTAGAGCAAGCCTATTCTAAAGTTTCCAAACAACAAATTAAAACCATCAAATTCATTCGTAACAGACTAATCTCAACAGAAAAAACGTTACGAAATCAATTCCAAAACACAATAATTAATCATGATGGCATTAAAATTACAAAATCATTTGTACCTATAAATAATGTTGGTTGTTATGTTCCTGGAGGACTTGCTAAATACACAAGCTCACTGCTAATGTCTGTTGTGCCTGCAAAAGTTGCTGGAGTTAAGCGAGTAGTAGTTGTTTCGCCTACAAATAATGAAGGCCTTATAGATCCATTAACACTAGTCTCTGCTGACATATGTGGCGTTGATGAATTCTACAAATTGGGTGGTGCTCAAGCGATAGCAGCTTTGGCGTACGGAACAGAAACAATAAAATCTGTGGATAAAATAGTCGGTCCTGGAGGTGCATTTGTAACAATAGCAAAATCGCTAATCAGTAACAATATATCTATAGATATGATTGCTGGACCTACAGAACTAGGAATAATTGCAGATTATACATCTGATGTTAATTTTGTTGCGTCAGATATAATATCCCAAGCAGAACATGATGTAAATACTACATGTTTTGTTGCAACTACATCTGTGGATGTCGCAAATATGATATCTAAAAAAATTGACGAAAAAATAAAACACGTAAAACGTAATAATATAATCAAATCAAGCCTCCGTAAAAACGGTTTCATAATGGTCTGTAAAACGCAACAAAGAATGATTGATTTAATAAATGACTTGTCTCCAGAACATTTGGAAATAATCACTAAAAAACCAAATCTTATAGCGTCCAAAATACACAGCGCTGGAATAATTCTAATGGGAAAATATGCTCCGTCATCTGCAAGTGATTACGCATTCGGTTCTAATCATATCTTGCCTACTAACACATTTGGAAAAACACGTGGATCATTATCTGTATTAGATTTCATGAAACTTGACACCAAGATACAATCAACAAAATCATCATTGAAAAAAATATTAAATCATGTATATATCATGACATGTACAGAAAACCTTCCAAACCATTATGATGCTATAAGAGAAAGATTGCTATGAATTGGTTAAACAACAAAATTTCTAAATTATCAAAATTAGATGTTTATGAAAAACCATCTAGTAAAGGATTGCTCAAAATGAATTCGAATGAAAATTTCGTAATAGATACACAATATCAAAGTAATATAATAACCAAAGCAAGTAAAAATTGTGATGTTAGAGCATATCCAGAAAACCATGAAGACTTTATAAAATGTCTATCTAAATACCATAAAATATCTATTAACAAAATCGGAATAGGTAGCGGTTCTGATCAAATCATTGATTTATTACTAACAAATTTTGCATCCAAAAGAATCAAAATACTCATTTCAAATCCAACATTCAGCTTTTTTGAAGCAAGATGCAAGTTATATTCACTCCGAACAATTAAAGTTCCATTCTCTGATTCTATGATTTTGAATTTTAACCAATTCATGTCCAAATTTGATGATGCTGACATGTTATACTTAGATTCCCCAAATAACCCTACAGGATTCCAATTTTCAAAACTAGATCTGAGAGAAATAATAGATTGCTTTGATGGGCCCGTGATAATAGACGAGGCATATGTAGATTTTGCAGGATACAATGTAGTAGATCTAACTAAAAAATATGATAATCTTATTGTTGTGAAAACATTTTCAAAAGCATTTGGATTTGCAGGCTTGAGACTAGGATATTTTATAGCTGATCAAAACATAGTAAATGTTTTTATGAAAGCAATTCAATATCCGTACCCAATTAATTCTATTGCATTGGAAGCAGGCAAACTACTATTACAAAACATAAAAAAGCTTTCGGGTATAATTAGTCTAATTAAAAATGAACGTAATAAAATGATACTCAATTTACGTAAACTTAATGCTTTCGAAGTTTTTAATTCACAAGCAAATTTTGTTTTGTTTGATGCTAAAGATGACTATCTGAGAATATATACTGCATTGGCGGAGCAGGGAATTTTGATAAAAAAATTAGGTAGAATAGGTACTCATAAAGGATGTCTGAGAGTCACTATTGGAACCAAAGATATGAATTCTAAATTCATCCTAGCCATACGTGACCTTTTAAGATAATAAATTGATTTCAGATATAACTACAGCTTTTAATCCAGAAGAAATCAATAATATAGATGCTATTATTTTTGATTGTGATGGTGTACTCATAGATATACGAAATTCATATGATAAAACAATAAAAGAAACAGCCAGATATATAATCCAAAAAATAACCAATATCGATATAACTAATTTCATTACCAACAAACTAATAACTACTTTCAAAAGTTGTGGAGGATTTAACAACGAAGTAGATTTAGCTTACTCCATCATTATATCAATAATCGCGGCAATTAAATTAAAAATACCATACGAAAAATTTATCTCAGAAGTGGTATCTAATTTAGATATTAGTGGCATGCATTCAGTAGAAAATTACATAAATAATATCATCTACATTCAAGATACAACTTCAAAATTAAATTATCCACATAGTGATAATATGATATGTAATATATTTGATGAATTGTTTTATGGTTCTGAATTATACAATACTATATTTAAAAGAAAACCCATTTTTTGTTGTGATGGTTTTATTAAAAACGACAAAATTATTTTGACCAAAGCTTTATTAGGCATACTTCAAAGAAAATTTAAAAATAAAATTGCAATTGTCACTGGTAGAGGAATAATCTCAACGAGATTCTCGCTCCAACATCTGTTGGACTATTTTGATATTACACATTCAATATTTTTGGATGATCTAGATCGAAATTTTGCCAAACCTAACCCAGCTTCACTAATTAATTCTATTCTAGGTATAAAATCATCGTACTGTTTGTATGTTGGTGACTCCGTTGAAGATCTTATTATGGTCAATAGAGCCAATAAATTAGGATTTCGGGTGATTTTTTGCGGTGTATTTGGAACAGATGATCATCCAAATACTAAAATAGATCTTTTCAAGAAAAAAAACGCGCATATGATATTAGAATCGATAAACCTACTTCCGAATGTATTAAATCTAGTTTAATCGAATTAATTATGACTAAAATGAAATCTCGTACTCATACCTTAAAACGTGAAACTAAAGAAACTAGCATTTACATACAAACCAACTTAGATGGTACTGGTAATGCGCAAATAGATACTGGAATAAGATTCCTTGATCATTTAATAAATACTTTTTGTAAACATTCATTGGTTGATATTGCATTACAAACAACATCTATAGATAATATATCACACCATCTAATAGAAGATATTGCTATATGCATCGGCATATCTATTAATAAATCTCTTGGTGATCGATCTAATATAGCGAGATTCGGATTTGCATCTATTCCTATGGATGAATCAGTAGTAGAATCTACAATAGACTTGATCGGTAGAAGCTATATTAAAGTAAATTTGGATTTTAAGCGAAACATTATAGAAGATATGTATAAAGAAGACATAATTCATTTTTTATATTCTTTATTAAAAAACATTAATTGTTGTGTGCATGTATCACTAAAATGTGGTACTAATGATCATCATATCGCTGAAGCTGCCATCAAGTCATTAGCTGTTGCGTTTAGATTTTCTTTGAATATAGATCCAAATCTTGGAACACCTAGTACCAAGGAAGTAATGTGATGTCCAAAATAGCAATATTTGATTATGGGTCTGGAAATATATTTAATTTAAAAAAATCAATTGAGAGTATGGGTTCTGAAGTGCATGTGATATCCAACTTTAATTCTATTCAATATTATGACGGACTATTTTTTCCTGGTGTAGGTAATTTCGATCCAGCAATTAAGAAATTAGTTGATAATAAAAATTCTAAAAAATCATTTCGTGATATCTTAACTGAATTACCAATATTTGGAATCTGTTTGGGGATGGAATTACTATTTGAGAAAAGCGAAGAAGGAATAGAAAATGGTTTAGATATGATTGAAGGAGATGTCATACATTTGCCAACTACGATGATCGTGCCTCATATGGGTTGGAATAACATATTGATTGAAAAGCAGAACGATCTACTTGATGGTATAGATAATAATTCGTGGGCATATTTCGCTCATTCGTATATGGTGCGGCCTAAAAAAACAGAGATCGTCTACGCAAAATCTGATTATGGTGCTAAAATTCCTGCAATTATTGCGCATCATAACTTATTTGGCACTCAATTCCACCCTGAAAAGTCTAGCGTTACTGGAATTAAAATACTGCAAAATTTTTTAAGAATGTGTAAAAAATGAAAATAATTGCAGCTATAGATCTGATGGGTGGTAAAGTTGTGCGACTGTCAAAAGGAGATCCCAAAACTAAAAAAATCTACAATGATGACCCATATAAAGTAGCACAGATGTGGGAAAAGAACGGTGCAGACATGATACAATTTGTAGATCTAGACGCTGCATTGGGATTAGGATCTAATTTATTAACAATTAAACACATAGTTAATAAATTATCAGTTCCAACATTGATAGCTGGCGGGCTAAGAAACGAACAACTTATACACGATGCATTGAGATCTTCAACATATATTATTTTGGGGACTGTCCCATTCACGAACCAAAAATTATTACGTAAATTCGTACATGATAAGAACAAAATTATAATATCAGTAGATCAAATTTCTAATAATATTGTTATAGATGGATGGAAAAAAAACACAAATATCAAAATAATTGATGGCGTGAAAAATTTCATTGAATTTGGGTTTTCGAATTTTCTTTTAACGAATGTGGACAAAGACGGAACATTACAAGGTGTAGATTTAAACATATTTTCTGATATATGCAAAATAAATTCTATTAAAGTGTTTGCCGCTGGTGGAATTTCTAGTCTAAATGATATTGCGAATCTTAAAAAAATTCAGGTTCATGCTATTATATTAGGAAAATCTCTTTATGAAGGACTATTGGATATTGCAAGCGTAAAAAAAATATGACACTTACTAAAAGAATAATACCATGTCTTGACGTTAATGATTATAAAGTTGTT
Source organism: Nitrosopumilaceae archaeon (assembly GCA_020027255.1). Classification (GTDB taxonomy): domain Archaea; phylum Thermoproteota; class Nitrososphaeria; order Nitrososphaerales; family Nitrosopumilaceae; genus WTHC01. The sequence goes on from JAHRAP010000073.1 coordinate 26,889, forward strand.
AAGGGATTAAATTTTTCATCCATCTCCAATGTTGGAAATCCTATATTTTTAGCTAAGAAATATAGTGATGCTTGTGCTGACGAATTAATTTTTTTGGACATAACAGCATCTCAAGAGCATAGAAAAATAATGAAGTCTTTAGTTGCAGAAGTTGCAACAACCATAGATATACCATTTACTGTAGGTGGAGGTATATCTAATATTGAACATGCACGTGATATTTTGCTTCACGGTGCAGACAAAATAGCTGTTAATACAGCTGCTGTCAAAAATCCAAAATTAATCAAACAGTTAATGAATGCATTTGGAAAACAGTGTGTTGTTGTAGCGATGGATGTAAAACGAAATTACAATCTAAGTGAAAATAAGAATATATTTGTACAAAATGGTAAAAAATTCTGGTTTGAAGTGTACATATACGGTGGAAAAGAAGCAACTGGACTAGATGCAATTTATTGGACGCAAAAAGTAAAAAATTTCGGAGCCGGAGAAATATTGTTAACTAGTATTGATATGGATGGGACAAAAAACGGTTATGATCTAGATCTCACTACAGCTGTTGTAAATAATACATCTATACCTGTTATAGCTTCTGGAGGTTGCGGACATCCACAACATATGCTAGATGTTTTTCAAATTTCTAATGCGTCTGGTGCGCTAGCAGCTTCTATATTTCATTATGATTCTTATTCAATACAAAAAGTAAAAAAATTTCTTCAACAAAACGATATAGATGTAAGATTATAAATACAAAATATCTAAAGTTGTTATGTATAAAGTACTATCTGATATTGATTTTATTAAAGGGGGCGGATTAATACCTGTAGTAGTTCAAGATATAACTTCGAAAAATGTTTTAACATTGGCTTATTCGAATAAAAAATCAATAGTACTCACCAAAAAAACTGGAAAATCATGGTTTTGGAGTCGCTCCAGAAAAAAACTTTGGATGAAAGGAGAAACATCTGGGAATGTACAAAACGTCAAAAAAATTCTTGTTGATTGTGATTGCGATGCTATTATTTATTTAGTTGATGCCAAAGGACCTGCATGTCACACCAAAAGAAATACATGTTTTCATAATGAACTCAAATAGATTAACATATTTTTTTATAGTTATTAATTTCGTGTGAAACAACTTCATCAATTATTTTTATTTTTATATCGTGATATTTTGCACCTTGTATTATTATTTTCCATTCTCCTATCAATTCTTCATTATCACAAATTTTAAGATCTCTAGACAGAATAGGTTTAAAG